>NZ_LHSJ01000236.1:0-6695 GCF_001270295.1 Achromobacter sp. DMS1
GAGGGCGACGCCGAGCCGCAGCAGGTCGCCTACCAGCCCCACGCCGTCGGTATTGCAGCCGTGCCAGGCGCCGCCGCGCCAGGTCAGGGTGTTGACCGCCCCGGCCAGCCGCGCCCGGTCGGACAGCCGCGCGCCGCAAAGCCTGTACGCCTCTTGCTTGAAAGGCACCGTCACGTTCATGCCCTGGCCGCCTTCCGCCGCGAAGGCGGCCGCCGCCGCGGCAAAGCCGTCCACCGGAGCCAGCAGGCGCTCGTAGCGCAGCGGCCGGCCGGTCTGGCGGGAGAACATCTCGTGGATCTGAGGCGAGCGGCTGTGCGCGATGGGGTTGCCGATGACGGCATAGCGGGCGGGAGGGGACGCCTCGGTCATGGGGCTTCGGTTTCCAGAGTGTCGTTGATGAAATGCCAGGTGCGGGTGATGACCAGCTCGTCGGTGTCGCGCGCGATGTCGGGCGGGAAGGGCGGGAAGGGGGCGGCCAGTTGTACGATGCGCCGCGCCGCCTGGTTGAGCACCGCGTGCGGCGAGGGCTGGTCGATCTCGACGCCGCCGATGCTGCCGTCGCTGCGCACGGTGACGGTGATGCGCAGCGAGCCGTAGATGCGTCCCCGGGCCTCGTCGGGATAGTTGCGCGTGCCGATGGCTTCGATGCGGCTGCGCCAGGCGTCCAGGTAGGCGGCATAGCGCGACGCCTCGGCGGACGGGGCGACGAACTGCTTGCGCGGCTCGGCGCTGTATTGCCGCACGCGGGCGGCCAGCGCGGCGACCTGGGCGTTCTGGATCACGCTGGCCTGGTCCTGCGCGTCGTTGCCGGGCTCGCTGCCCTCGGGCCAGGGATTGACCGCCGGCCGCTCCACGCCCGCCTTGTCGGCCGAACGCAGCTGGGTCATGAGGCGCGCCTGTTCGGCTTCGAGCTGCATCTGGCGCTGGCGCGTGGCTTCCAGCACGATGGTTTCGGCAGACTGGCCGGTGCGGGGCAGCGGCGTGGAAGCCATCCCCTGCGAGGCGTTGCCGCCGCCCGTCATGGCGTTCTGCGCGATGACGCGGGGGGCATCGGGGGGCGTTTCGCTGCGCGCGTTCAGCAGCACCACCTCCAGGCCGGCGGCCGGCGGCCGCTGCAACGCGGGCGCGCCAAAGCGCCACGCCAGCGCAGCGGCGTGCACCAGCAGCGAGATCGCCAGGCCGATACGCAGGTAGTGCTGGGCGGGCTCGCCCAGCCACCGCAGGCAGGCGCCCAGCGCGGAGGGAGTGTCAGCATGGATACGCACGAGACGCATTGTAGAGCGACTCCCTTCGCGCCGCGCGCGGACGCGGACTCTGTAACAGCTCCGCCCGCAACGGCGGCCGTCCTTGTCAGCGGGCGGCCGTCTCGCGCGGGAACACCCACACCTTGTCGGCCGGCAGCGCCAGCCGGCAGGGACCCGGCTCGCGGCCTTCCGCGCCGTAGGCGCGCAGGGCCAGGGAGCGCGCCAGGTCGTCGCCGGGCGTGCGGAACAGGTATTCCCAGCGGTCGCCCAGGTACATGCTGGTCAGCAGCGGCATGTCGAGGTGGTTGCCGTCAGGGTCGTCGGCCAGCCTCACCTGCTCCACCCGGATCACGGCGGTGGCGTCCTGGCCCGCGGCCACGCCGGCGCTGGCCCGGCCCCACAGCGCCCAGCCCGCGCCCTCGATGCGGGCGCGGCCGTCGCGCACTTCGGCGACCCGGCCGTCCAGGCGGTTGTTGCTGCCCATGAACTCGGCCGTGAACAGGGTGGCGGGCGAGCCGTACATTTCCTGCGGCGTGCCCTGCTGCTCGATCTTCCCGTTGTTCAGGAGCAGGATGCGGTCGGATATGGCCATGGCCTCGCTCTGGTCGTGCGTCACCATGAGCGCGGACAGGCCCAGGCGGATGATGAGCTCGCGCAGGAAGGCGCGCGCTTCCTCGCGCAGCTTGGCGTCCAGGTTGGAGAGGGGCTCGTCCAGCAGGATGACGGGAGGGCTGTAGACCAGGGCGCGGCCGATGGCCACGCGCTGCTGCTGGCCGCCCGAGAGCTGGTGCGGATGGCGCGCGCCCAGCGCGCCCAGGCCGAGCTGGTTCAGCACGTTCTGCACGCGCTCGCGCACTTCGGACGAGGGCGTCTTGCGCAGCCTGAGCGGATAGGCCACGTTGTCGAACACGGTCTTGTGCGGCCAGAGCGCGTACGACTGGAACACCAGGCCCAGGTTGCGGTCCTCGGCGGGCACTTCGCGGCCGGCCGCGCCGTCGTAGACGGTGCGCTCGCCGATGGCGATGCGCCCGCGCTTTGGGGCCTCCAGGCCCGCCACGGCGCGCAGCAGCGTGGTCTTGCCGCTGCCCGACGGCCCCAGCAGGGAAACCACCTCGCCCTGGCGCAACTGCATCGACACGCCCTTGAGCACGGGGTTGTCGCCGTAATCCAGGTGCAGGTCTTCGACGGAAAGCTCAATCATGAAGTTTGACTCCGAATCGCAGGGCAATGCCCAGGCCGATCACGACCAGAACGATATTGATGAAGGAAAGCGCGGCCACGATGTCGATGGCGCCCGAGGCCCACAGCGACACCAGCATGGAGCCGATAGTCTCGGTGCCGGGCGACAGCAGGTACACCCCGGTCGAATATTCGCGCTCGAAGATCAGGAACATCAGCAGCCACGACCCGATCAGCCCGTATTTGGCCAGCGGCACGGTCACGTGCCGCGTGACCTGGCCGCTGCGCGCGCCGGCGCTGCGGGCCGCCTCTTCCAGCTCGGGCCCCACCTGCAGCAGGGTGGAGGAGATCAGGCGCAGGCCGTAGGCCATCCAGACCACCGTGTAGGCCAGCCAGACGCTGAAGATGGTGCTGCGCACCGCGCGCAGCCATTCCACGACGTTGTCGCGCAGCCACTCGGCAAAAGGCAGGGCCGAGAGCCAGCCGCCTTCGTCCACGTCCAGAGCGTTGTCCAGCCACATCGGCACGAACAGGAACACCCACAGGAAGGCCAGGCCCGCCAGCAGCCCGGGCACGGCGCGCGGCACCAGCACGCTGTAATCGAGAAAGCGCGTCACGTTGTCCTGCTTGCGGTGCATGGCCAGCCCGACGAACAGGTAGCAGAGCACGGCCAGCGCGCCGCCGAACACGCCGATGGCCACCGAGTTGACGATGGCGCGGATCAGGTTGGGCTGGGCGAACACATTGCGGAACGCATCCAGCGAGAGCACATCCCAGAGCGATACGCCCATGCCCCAGTTGGACACGAAGGCCCGCAGCAGCACGCCCAGCAGGGGCACCACCACGGCCACCAGCAGCCACAGGCCCACCACCGCGCCGGCCGCCCAGCGCCACTTGCCCAGCGGCAGCGGGCGGGCGCGCGACGCCTTGCCCTTGACCGTGACGAAGCGGTTGGCGGTGCGCATCAGCCGGCGCTGCAGCATGACGAGCGGCACGGTCATGCAGATCAGCACCACCGCGACGGCGGCCATCAGGTGATACGAGGGAATGCCCAGCTTGTTGGTCAGTTTGTACAGATAGGTGGCCAGCACCAGGTTGCCTTCCGGGTCGCCCAGCACGAGCACCAGGCCGAACACTTCCAGCCCGAGGAAGAACAGCAGCACCGTGGCGTACAGCATGGCCGGGCGCACCATGGGCAGGCTGACCGACACCATGACGCGCAGCGGCGACGCGCCCGAGACGCGCGCGGCCTCTTCCACGTCGGAGCCCATGCTGCGCAGCGCCGACGAAATATAAAGGTATGCGTGAGGCACGTGCGTGAGGCCGGCGATGATGACGATGCTGGCCAGCGAGTAGACGTTCCAGGGCACGAAGCCCAGCACGCTCTGCACCCAGGTCGAGAAAAAGCCCACCGGCCCCGCGGCCACCACGTAGCCGAAGCCCAGCACCATGGGCGAGACGAATACGGGCACCAGGATCAGCGGCTCGATCCAGCGCCGTCCGGGCAGGTCGGTGCGGATCATGAGAAAGGCCAGCATGCCGCCCAGCGGGATGGCGATGGCGGCCAGCCCGAAAGCCAGGATGAAGCCGCTCCTGAGCGCCTTGTAGAAATCGGGGTCCGCGAAGATGAAGCGGAACGCGTCCAGGCCGAAGCTCTTGGACGGCTGGAAGAACGGCGCCGACAGAAAGCTCTGGATGATGATGAACGACAGCGGCGCGTAGATCGCCAGCGCCGCGATCAGCACCACCACGCCGCGCGGCAGCGACTGCCATTTTCTGCGCATGGACTGCATGGGAAATCCTGTGGTCTGGGTAAATCGCGCCGGGGCGGGGCCGCCGGCCCCGCCCCCCTTGCACCGGGCGGGCCTGCCTGCCCCACGCCGGCGCGGGGCGTATCACTTGCCTGCGGCCGCGCGCCACTGCTTGATGAATTCCAGGCGCTTGTTCTGCTCCAGGTACTCCAGCAGCGATTCGTTCACGGGAATCGGCTTGAGCGCCTTGTCCAGCTTCTTGGTCATGCCGTCCACGTCGTTGTCGCCCTCGATGTCGTCGCGCACCGAAGCGAGGTCGGCCTGGTTGGCCATGATTTCCTGGCCTTTCCTGGAGAGCAGGTAATCCATCCAGAGCTTGGCGGCGTTCTTGTTCTTGGCCTTCTTGCTGATGAAGGCCACGCGCGACAGCACCAGCGTGTAGTCCGTGGGATAGGAAACGCCCAGCGAGGGGTCTTTCTTGGCCCGCGTCTCGGCATAGGAGCCCAGGATGTTGTAGCCCACCAGGTTCTCGCCCGAGGATACGCGCTCCATCATGGTGCCGGTGGAAGACTGCACCACCAGGCCGCCCTTGGCGACGTTCTTGAGCGTGTCGAAGTAGTGGGGATCGTTGGCCTTGTCCTGCACCGCCAGCATGAAGCCCACGGCAGATTTCTCGATGTCGTAGGTGGTGACCTTGTTCTTGAACTTGTCCGGCTGGCTGGCGATGAGCTTGCCCAGCGCCTCGTGGGTGGTCGGCACCTCGTTCTGCGGGATCAGGCGCTTGTTATAGATGAACACCGCGGGTTCGTAGGTGGTGCCGTAGGCGCGTTCCTTCCAGACGGACCAGGCCGGCAGCTTCGGCGTTTCGGGCGACTTGTACTGCAGCGAGTAGTCGGTGGCCAGCTTCAGCGCCGAATCCATGGACGAGCTCCACACCACGTCGCCGCTGCCGCCGCCGGCGGCCTGCTCGCTGATGTAGCGGTTGTACAGCTCGGTGCTGTTCATGTCGTTGTACTCGACCTTGATGCCGGGGTACATGGCCTCGAAGCCCTGGATGATGGGGCCGGCCGCCTTGGTGTCGGTGGTCGAGTAGATGACGACCTTGCCTTCTTTCTTGGCGCCGTCGATGATCTTCTGATAATCGGCAGGATAGCCGGCGGGCACTGGTTGCGCATAGGCGGCGCCGGCGGCAAGGGCGAATGCGGCGGCGCAGGCGGCCGCCAGTCTGGAATGGGCAAGCATGGATCTCGTCTCCGAATAGGGTCAGTGGCGGACGCTCGCGGCCCGCTTGCCAGCCATCTTAGGAGCCCCCGTCTGTCGCCGTCCTGTCATCCCGCATTCCCCTCCTAGGGGAAATCCCGCAATCCCTTCCCGGAAAAAACGGACTCCGCCCCGCCAAGTCGGGCGCCGAAGGCGCTGGGGGGGCCTACCTCGGCGTATCCGTAACCAGCCGGATCCAGTTCTGCACGAAGCGCGAATGCCGGCGCTGGTCCAGGCCGACGAGCAGGGCCGGGCTCAGCACCACGGGCTGCACGATGCCTTGCGAGCGGGCCAGCACCGCCTCCGAGGTCCAGCGGCCGGGCGTGTCTTCCATGATGGAGCCCAGCGCGGCGTGGCTGGACGCCACCTGCTGCCCGGCGGGCGAGAGCAGCCAGTCCACCAGCGCGTGCGCCAGTTGCGGATGCGGCGCATGGCGGGCGATGAGCACCGAGCGCGCCAGCACCAGCACATAGTCCTGCGGAAACACCACGCCGATGCGCGCGCCCGCGGCCTGGCGCGACAGCGCGTAGGAACCCAGGACGTTGTAGCCCAGGTCGAGCTCGTCGCGCTCGATGGCGTCCAGGATCTCGGCGCTGGTGGCCGACAGGCGCACGCCGACCTTGCCGAAGGCATTGGCCAGCCCCCAGAAATTGGAGGACACCAGCTCGTCCTGCTCGGCCATCAGGTAGCCCACGCTGCTGGCAGCGATGTCATAGGTGCCGACGCGTCCATGCAGCCGGACCTGATCCTGTTCCAGGCTGCGCAGCAGATCCTGGCGCGAGCGCGGCACGGTGTCTTCGGTGTAGCGGCGCGGGTTGTAGACGATCACGGCCGGCTCGAAAGTGAAACCATATACTTCGTGGCGCCACACGGCCCAGGAAGGCAGCCGCGCCGCCATCGGCGAGGCGTAGCTTTGCGCGTAGCCGTCGTTGGCCAGCCGGATCTGCAGGTCGGACGCCGAGCTCATCAGCACGTCCACGTCTACGAGCCGGCCGGCGACGGCCGCCTCGTAGAGCTCGCGGCTGCCCATCTCGCGGTACTGCACCGACACGTCGGGGTGCTGCGCCTGGAAGCCCAGGATCAGCGGCGCCACCACCGGGGTATCGGTGGGGCCGGCCACGACCAGCCTGCGCGCCGAGGGCTGCGGCGCGGGGTACTCCGTGACCGGCCCGGCCGCCCCGCCGGCCGCCCGCACCGGCGCGGGCGTCGAAAGGCCGGCGGCCAGCGCCAACGCCAGCGCCGCGCCGGCCGCCAGCGAGCG
>NZ_LHSJ01000237.1:0-6662 GCF_001270295.1 Achromobacter sp. DMS1
GTGCGGCCGCACTTCTGCAGCATGAAGATCACCCAGGACGTGCGCGACTATGCCGCGTCGCTGGGTGTGAGTGAAAAGAAGCCTGCAGAAGGGCATGCAGGAAAAGTCGGTGGAGTTCGTGCGGAAGGGGCCGAGGTTTATCACCGGCAGTGAGGGCCTGCTGAAGCGGAGTTTGCGGGTCTGCCGGGGCGCGGCTTGGGTTCTTGGGCCGCCCGGCACTCGAACCTCGACCGCCGGCCGGGACGGGCCGCGTGCCTGGGGGTCGCGCCACGGGCGCAGGCGGAGGGGGAATCCTGCGACGCCCGCCCCGCACCGGCCGCGCGAGCGGCCTTGCGGGGCTCGCGCGGCGTCTTGCGTCGTGATGATGACGCTTCGCGTGCGGCATGGGCGCCGGTTTGGCGTCCGCCTCTTTGGAGGCAGTCAAGCCGGACTGACATGGCGGGTCTGCCGGCATCCCTCCGCAGTCTCGCCCGCGCACGCTCTCCCGATGCGCGCCAGCGCGCATGCCAGACTGACATCCGGGCGCCCGAAAACTTAGAGCAACTTCCCCGGATTCATGATCCCCGCAGGATCCAGCACCGCCTTGATCTCCCGCATCAAGCGCAACTCCAGCGGATTCTTGCTGTGCAGGAAATGGTCCCGCTTCAACTGCCCGATTCCGTGCTCCGCCGAAATGCTGCCGCCGTAGCGATTCACCTCGTCCAGCACGGCATCCGTGATCGCCGCCCCGTGCGCCGCCGCCCAATCGCGGTCGCGCGGCCGGGCGCGACAGGTTGTAGTGGAGATTGCCGTCGCCGAAGTGGCCGAAGATGTACGGCCGGATATCGGGGTACAGGGCCCGCACCCGCGCCTCGGCGGAAGCCATGAAATCGGGAATGCGCTCGATAGGCAGCGAAACATCGTGCTTGAGGTGCGGGCCATCGGCGCGCTGCGCCTCCGAGATTTCCTCGCGCAGCTTCCACAGCGCCTGCAGCTGCGCCAGCGAGGCCGAGACGGCCGCGTCCAGGCACAGCCCCTCTTCGAGCGCCTGGCCGATCACGCTTTCGAGCAGCGCATTGAGCGCCGCCTCGTCGGCCGTGTCGGCCAGCTCCACCAGCACGTAGGCCGGATAGCGCTGGGCAAAGGGTTCCTGCACGCCCTCAGCGTGCTTCAGCACCAGGTCTACGCAGTCGCCGGAAAAGAATTCGAACGCCTGCAGGCGCGCGCCGCACTTCTGGAACAGCAGCTCGAAAAGCCGCAGGGCCTGCATGGGCGACTCCACCGCCGCCAGCACCACCGAACGCACGTCGGTCCGGGGAAACAGCCGCAGCGCCACCGCGGTGATCACGCCCAGCGTGCCTTCGGAACCGATCAGCAGCTGCTTGAGGTCGTAGCCCGTGTTGTCCTTGCGCAGCGTGCGCAGGCCGTGGAACACCTCGCCGGTGGGCAGCACGGCTTCCAGGCCCAGCACCAGCTCGCGGGCCATGCCGTAGCGCACCACGTTGACGCCGCCGGCATTGGTGGCGACGTTGCCGCCGATCTGGCTGGAATCCTCGGCCGCCAGCGACAACGGCAACAGGCGCCCGGCTTCCTGCGCCGCGCGGCGCAGATTACCCAGGATGCAGCCCGCCTCGGCCACCATGGTATTGGCGATGGTGTCGATGGAACGGATGGCGTTCATCCGATCCAGGCTGAGCACCACGTTGGCGGGCGAGGCGTCCGGCGTCGCGCCGCCGCACAGCCCGGTATTGCCGCCGCGCGGCACCACGGCCACGCCGGCCTGCTGGCACAGCGCGAGGCAGGCCGCGACCTCTTCCGTGCTGCGGGGACGGACGACGGCCTGGGCCTGCCCCTTGTACAGGCCCCGCCAATCGGCAAGCCAGGGCGCGATGTCGTCGGCAGCGGTGAGAACAGTGTCCGGCCCCAGGGTCTGGAGCAGGCGCGCGGGGAAATCGGAGGGACTCATGATTGCGGACTCGGGTCGGATAAAGGGAGATCGAGGTTCAGCCGGGCGGCGGCCAGCTTCAGATGGCCGGTGGCGGCCTGGCGGGCGCCCTCCGGATCCTGGCGGCGTATGGCCTGGAGCACGGCCACGTGTTCCTGGTGGACGGCGGCGGCCAGCCCCTGCTGGCGCGCGGTATGCGAGCGCGCCGTGGCAACCGCCATGCGCAATTGCAGATTGAGGTAGCGCAGCAGCTCCTGGTAATAGCCGTTGTGCGTGGCGGCCGCGATGGCGACGTGAAAGGCGATGTCGTGCTCCACGCCGTGCTCGGGATGGTCCAGGTGGGCCTCCAGGCGCTGCAGCGCGCGCTCCATGGCGCGCAGGTCGGGCTCCGTGCGGCGCAGCGCGGCCAGCGCGGCGGCCCCGCCTTCCAGTTCCATGCGCAGTTCGTAGACGCTGGCGAGCTGGCGCCGGTCCAGGCCCACGTCGGCCGATACCTGGAACCCCTGGGCTCCGGTGCGCGCCAGCACGGTGCAGCCCGACCCCTGGCGGCTCTGGATCAGGCCCTGGGCGCGCAGCCGTTCGGTGACTTCGCGGATTACCGCGGCGCTGACGCCATACTGGTCCGCAAGCGCGCGGCCGGCGGGCAGCTTGGCGCCCACGGGGTACACGCCGTTGGCGATGTCTTCGGCAATGCGGTGGGCCACCTGTTCGGTCAATGTGAGCGTGCGGGCGAGCATGGCGGGATTATAGGCATAGTTTTCAGGTTATATGAAAACTTTTGGGGCGGCCTGGCCGGCGTCGAGCCGCCGCTCTCAGGCCGCGGCGGCCGCCTGGTCCAGGCCGAGATCGGTGATTGCCTGCGCGTCGGCCACGGCACAGCGCCGCCCGCCCATGGCCTTGGCGCGATACAGCGCCGTGTCGGCGGCCAGCATGGCCGCCTGGGGCGTGCGCTGCGGGCCGGCCAGGATGGAAATGCCGGCCGACAGCCCCACCGACACCAGGGTGCCGTCGGCCAGGGCGATGGGCTTGGAGACTTCGAGCAGCAAGTGCTCCCCAAGCCGCACCGCGGCCTCGGCGTCGATGCCCGTCACCAGGACCACGAACTCGTCGCCGCCGATGCGCGCCGCCACGTCGTCCACGCGCAGCATGCCGCGCATGCGCGCGGCGATGGTCTTGAGCACCTCGTCGCCCGCGGCATGGCCATGGGTGTCGTTGATGATCTTGAAATCGTCCATGTCCAGGTACAGCAGCGCCGCAGCCGCGTCGTGCTCGCGCTTGCTGGCGCAGACGCGCTCGAGCGCGGCTTCGAGCCCGGCCCGGTTGGCCAGGCCCGTCAATGCGTCCTGGCTCGCGCGGCGCTCGTTTTCGCGTTCGGCCTGCATGGTGGACACCAGGATGCGGTTCAGCCGGTGCGACGCGATGCTCATGCTGACGAGGTAGAACGGAATCTGGATGAACACAATGCCCATGACCACTTCGCCCGTGAACAGCGCCGCCAGGCACATCGGCCCCAGGCTGAGGAAGATCATGGCGCCCACCAGCCTCGGCGCGCCGTAATTGCGGAAACAGATGCCGCCCGCCATGGCCCCGCAGGATATCCCCGCCAGAGTGGCGGCCAGCCAGTCGCCGTTGATGAAGGTCGCGAAAACGCCGTAGCCCACGCTGAAAGCCCAGGCCAGGGCCAGCATGATGTACAGGTCGGTGTGGGTGTTGCCGCCGGCGCGCGAGGCTTTCAGGGCATGCCGCAGGACCAGCACGCGCACCAGCGCCAGCAGCACCTCCAGGATCAGCCACGAAATGTACATGGGCTCCGGGCGCCGCCAGGTGACCACGCCGGAAACCATGAGGGTATTGATGACCCCGCCAGCGAAGATCGGCAGCGTGCCGAACAGGCTGCCCACCAACGCCACGCGGATGTCGGGAGGGGTGTCTGGGCCGGAATCGGTCAGCCAGCGCGTCAGGCGCCACCTGGGTAATCGGAAACTGGGTCCTGTATCCACGCCGTGGGGTCCAAGGTTTCCCGCCAGAAACGCGGGACTGGCTGCGTTATAGCAGGAATTTGATCTTATTAATATTCCGAAACAGTTTCACCGGCAGCAACGGGCCGGCGCCCGCAGACCGCGCATTCGGGATCGCGCAGCACGTTTACGCTGCGCCACTGCATGGTGCGCGCGTCCAGCCAGAGCAGCCGGCCGGACAGGCTCTCGCCGACGCCGGCAAGCAGTTTCAGCGCCTCCGCCGCCTGCATGCTGCCGATGATGCCCACCAGCGGCGCGAACACGCCCGTGGTGGCGCAATTGACCGCTTCGACGTCGTCGGCTTCCGGAAACAGGCAGTGATAACAGGGAGCGCGCCCGTCGCGCAGGTCATAGACGCTGACCTGGCCGTCGAAGCGGATGGCCGCGCCCGACACCAGGGGCTTGCGGTGCTGCACGCAGGCGCGGTTGATGGCGTGGCGGGTGGCGAAATTGTCGGTGCAGTCCAGCACAACGTCGGCCTGGGCCACGGCATCGGACAGCGCCTGCCCCTGCAGGCGCTCCACGCGGGCATGCGCGCGCACCTGCGGGTTGAAGGCGGCCAGCAGGTCACGCCCGGACTCGGCCTTGGGCCGGCCCACGCTGGCCGTGGTGTGCAGGATCTGGCGCTGGAGATTGCTCAGCTCGACCGAATCGTCGTCGGCCAGGGTGATTTCGCCCACCCCCGCCGTGGCGAGATACAGCGCGGCCGGGGAGCCCAGCCCACCGGCACCCACGACCAGCGCGTGCGAAGCCAGCAGCTTTTCCTGCCCTTCGATGCCCAGCTCATCGAGCAGGATGTGCCGGGCATAGCGCAGCAGTTGCTCGTCGTTCATTTGCCCTTGGAGGGTTCCACTCCGGACGGGGTGATCTTCATGCGCTCGGTGGAGCCCATGGCGGGCTTGGAGTCGGCCTTGGCCTGGGCGCGCGCCGACCCCTTCTCGACCGGCTTGCCCGCCAGCAGGTTCAGCGCCTGCTGGAGCTGGAAGTCGTCCTTGCCGCCAAACTCGAAGACCTTGGTCGGGACGTCGACGTTGTCCTGGTCGGCGTTGGACTTCACCTCGTTGGCGGTCTGCTGGTTGGACAGGTGGCGCTGCAGGTCGGCTTCGCGCGGCAGGCGGAACAGGTCGCCCTGCGCGGTGTCGGCCACCACGTAGTCGGGCTCGATGCCCGTGGCCTGGATGGAACGGCCGCTGGGCGTGAAGTAGCGCGACGTGGTGAGCTTGACGGCCGTGGACTCCGACAGCGGCAGGATGACCTGCACCGAACCCTTGCCGAAGGTACGGTTGCCCAGCACCTTGGCGCGCTTGTGGTCTTGCAGCGCGCCGGCCACGATTTCGGAGGCCGAGGCCGAGCCCACGTTGACCAGCACCACCATGGGCACGGTCTTCACCCAGGCCGGCAGGCCGGCCAGATAGTTGCTTTCGCCGCGCGCGTACTCGGCCGGGGTGGCCAGGTACTTGTGGCGGGCGTCGGGCGTGCGGCCGTCGGTGGTCACCACCAGCGCGTCGGGCGGCAGGAAGGCGCCGGCCACGCCGATGGCGCTGGTGAGCAGGCCGCCCGGATCGTTGCGCAGGTCGAGCACCAGGCCCTTGGGCGCTTCCTTGGCGCCGAGATCCTTGAGCTGCTTGGCCAGGTCGGCGCCGGTCTTTTCCTGGAACTGGGCGATGCGCACGTAGCCCACGCCGTTGTCCAGCATCTTGCTGCGCACGCTGCGCACCTTGATGATGTCGCGGACGATCTTCAGCACGATGGGCTGGGGATGGTCGGCGCGCATGATGGTGAGCGTGATGGGCGACTTGGGCGCGCCGCGCATGAGCTTGACGGCGTCGCTCAGCGACATGCCCTTGGTGGGCGTGTCGTCGATCTTGATGATGAGGTCGCCGGCCTGCACGCCAGCCCGCGCGGCGGGCGTGTCTTCGATGGGGGAGATCACCTTGACGAAGCCGTCTTCGGCGCCGACTTCGATGCCCAGCCCGCCGAACTCGCCCTGCGTGGCCGTCTGCATCTCGCGGAAGGCGTCGGCATCGAGGTAGGCCGAGTGCGGGTCGAGGTTGGACACCATGCCCGAGATGGCGTTGTCGATGAGCGTCTTGTCATCGACCGCCTCGACGTAGTTGTTCTTGATGGCCGCAAAGACGTTGCTGAGCTGCCGGAGCTCGTCCAGGGGCAAGGGGCTGCCGCGCTGCGCGACTGCCGTCACGCCCACGCTCAGCAGCGCGCCCGCCACCGCACCGATGGCAATCAGACCGAAACCGCGAAACTTGCGAGTGCTCATGCACACTTCCCGAATATGTTTTCGCCGATGGGATTCAGTAGAACGGCACCGATATACCAGCAGCCTTCGACCAACGACTCATTCAACCCTATGGCGCCAGCCACTGGGCCGGATCCACAGGAGCGCCACGATGGCGAATTTCAAAGTATAGGCCGGATTCCACTTGGCCGCCGGTCGCCCCCACGCTGGCGATGGTGTCGCCCGCCGCCACGGGATCCCCCACCCTCTTGAGCAGACTTTGGTTGTAAGCATAGACCGTCAGGTATTGCTGACCATGATCCACAATGATGAGGTTGCCGAAACCCCGCAGCCAATCAGCGTAGACCACCGTACCCGGCGCCACCGCCTTGACGGGGGTGCCTTCCGGGGCGCGCAGCACGATGCCCCGCCACACGCCGCCGTCCGGACGGTCCACGCCGAAGCGGCCCTGCACCTGGCCGCGCAC
>NZ_LHSJ01000238.1:0-10737 GCF_001270295.1 Achromobacter sp. DMS1
CGCCCCGCAAACCGGCCGCCGCCAGGCGCGCGGCCCCGCGCAGAAAATCGACCAAGGCCCAACCGGAATGACGCTGCCCGCCACTTCCCACTACGACCGGCTCATCGCGCGCGCCCAGACCCTGCCGCCCGCGGTGCGCGCATCGCGCATCCCTGCGACAGCCCTCGCTCTCGGCCGCCCTGGAGGCGCGCGACCTCAACCTCCTGCGTCCGGTGCTGGTCGGGCCGGAGCACAAGATCCGCGCCACCGCCGAGCAGTTCGGGCTCGACCTGGGCGATACGCGCATCGTCGACGCGCCGCACAGCCACGCAGCCGCGGCGACGGCCTGTGCCTGGTGCGCGCCGGCGAAGCCGCCCTGCTCATGAAAGGCAGTCTTCATACCGACGAGCTGATGCGCGAGGTGGTGGCGCGCGACACCGGGCTGCGCACCGGCCGGCGCATCAGCCACGTCTTCATCATGGAAGTGCCCACGTACCCGGAGCCGCTCTTCATCACGGACGCGGCCATCAACATCTTCCCCGACCTGGAAACCAAAGCCGACATCATCCGCAACGTCATCGACCTGCACATCGGCCTGGGCCTGGGCGAGCCGCGCGTGGCGATCCTCTCCGCGGTGGAACAGGTCACGCCCACCATCCCCGGCACCATCGACGCCGCGGCCCTGTGCAAGATGGCCGACCGCGGCCAGATCCAGGGCGGCGTGCTGGACGGGCCGCTGGCGCTGGACAATGCCATCAGCCCCGAAGCCGCCCGCATCAAGGGCATCCGCTCGCCGGTGGCGGGCGTGGCCCAGGTGCTGGTGGTGCCCGACCTGGAAGCCGGCAACATGCTGGCCAAGAACCTCACTTTCCTGGCCAACGCCGAGGCCGCCGGCATCGTGCGCTCGGCGCGCGCGTGCTCCATCATCCTGACCAGCCGCGCCGACAGTCCGCGCACCCGCCTGGCCTCGTGCGCCGTGGCGGCCATCTACGCGCACTACCTGGCCCAGCAGCAGGCGCTGCGCTGGCCTGAGCCCAGGCGCGTCGACACCGAAAGAAGCCCCGCCATGACCGACACCATCCTCGTCATCAACGCCGGCAGCTCCAGCATCAAGTTCCACCTGTACGACATCGAGGGTCCGCAGGAGCTGTCCCCGCGGCTGGGCGGCCAGCTCGACGGCATCGGCACCCGACGTCCCCGCCTGCGCGTGCGCAATGCCGCGGGCGAAACACTGGTGGAGCGCGAGATCGCGCCCGGGCACGCGGCCGACGTGCCCAACGCCCAGGAAGTGGTGGGCACCTGGCTGAGCGGGCACCTGGGCGGTGCGCCCGCTCGCCATCGGGCATCGCGTGGTGCACGGCGGGCCCGACCTGGCCGAGCCGGTGCTGTTCGACGACGCCCTGCTCGCCCGCCTGGAAGCGCTCTCGCCGCTCGCGCCGCTGCACCAGCCCAACAACCTCGCCCCCATCCGCGTCATCCGCGAACGCCGTCCCGAGATTCCGCAGGTCGCGTGCTTCGACACGGCGTTTCACCGCACCCACTCCGACGTGGCCGACCGCTACGCGGTGCCGGAGCGCCTGTACGAACAGGGCGTGCGGCGCTACGGCTTTCACGGGCTGTCCTACGAATACATCGCCCAGCGCCTGAAAAAGGCGCTGCCCGACATCGCCATGGGCCGCATCGTGGCCGCGCACCTGGGCTCCGGCGTGTCGGCCTGCGCCATCCACCAGGGCAGGAGCGTGGACAGCACCATGGGCTTCACGGCGCTGGAGGGCCTGCCCATGGGCACCCGGCCGGGCCGGCTGGACGCGGGCGCCGTGCTCTGGATGATGGAACAGGGCATGGGCCACGACGAAATCGAACACCTGCTCTATTACGAATGCGGCCTCAAGGGCCTGTCGGGCATCAGCAACGACATGCGCGAACTGCTGGCCAGCGACACGCCGGCCGCGCGGCGCGCGCTGGCGTATTTCGCCTGGCGCGTGGCCGAAGGCATGATGGGGCTGGGCTGCGCCATGAACGGCATCGACGCCATCGTCTTCACCGCCGGCGTGGGCGAGAATTCGCCGCAGATCCGGCAGGCCATCGCCGACCACTGGGGCTGGCTGGGCGTGGAGCTCGACCCCGAGCGCAATGCGCGCCACGGTCCGCGCATCTCCACCGAGCAGAGCCGCATCGGCGTCTATGTGGTGCGCACCAACGAAGAGCTCATCATCGCGCAGCACACGCTGGCGCTGTGAGGCCGCAATGAGCGCCGCCCGGCCGCTGGCCGGCAAGCGCGGGCTGGTCACCGGCATCGCCAACGCGGACTCCATCGCCTGGGGCTGCGCCAAGGCGTTCCGCGCGCTGGGCGCGGAGCTGGCCGTCACCTATCTCAACGATAAGGCGCGCGTGCACGTCGAGCCGCTGGCGCGGCAGGTGCAGGCCGCCATGCTGATGCCGCTGGACCTGTTGCGCGACGGCCAGCTCGAAGCCGTTTTCGCGCGCATCGACAAAGAATGGGGCAGCCTGGATTTCGTGCTGCATTCCATTGCCTACGCGCCGCGCGAAGACCTGCACGGCCGCGTCGCCGATTGCTCGCGCGCGGGCTTCCTGCAGGCCATGGACGTGTCGTGCTGGTCTTTCATCCGCATGGCCAAGCTGGCCGAGCCGCTGATGCCGCGCGGCGGCGCCCTCTTCTGCATGAGCTACTACGGCTCGCAGATGGTGGTCGAGCACTACAACATGATGGGGCCGGTGAAGGCGGCGCTGGAATCGGCCACGCGCTACCTGGCGGCCGAGCTCGGCCCGCACGGTCATCCGCGTGCACGCGATATCGCCCGGCCCGCTCAAGACCCGCGCCGCCTCGGGCATCGCCGAGTTCGACGCGCTGCTGGACCGCGCCCAGGCCAAGGCCCCGGCCCGCAGCCTGGTTTCGATCGACGACGTGGGCGAAGCCACCGCCTGGCTGGCCACGGACGCCGCGCGCCTCATGACGGGCCAGACGCTGTATATCGACGGCGGCTACCACATCATCGACTGAAAGCCGCGGCCCGCTCAGCCCAGGGTCGCGGGCGCCGCCTGGCGCCAGCGTTCGATGGCTTCCACCGCCTGCTCGGCGCTGCCGAAGATGCGCTCGCGCCCGACCTTGTCCGCCAGACCCGACCGCTCCAGCGCCAGCCGGAACTGCCCATGGCCGCCCGCGATGGCCAGCGCGATGCCGCGCGCATCCAGCTCGCGCTTCAGTCCGTACAAGGCTTCCACGGCATCGGCGTCCGCCTGCGTCATGGCCTCCGCGTCCAGCACGAACCATTGCACATCGCCTGCCCGGTCCATGATTTCGCGGGCCCGGCGCCGGAACGCATCGGCATTGAAAAACCAGACCGACGATTCGAACAGCCACACCACGATGCCGGGCACGGGCCGGGCGTCGGGGTTCAGGTGCAGCTTGCCCAGCACGGTTTCGCCCGGCAGCCGGCCCAGCAGGGCATCGCGCGGATTGGCCGACACGTACATGGCGTAGAGCAGCGTCGCGCCCACCGACACGGCCACACCCTGCAGCACGCCGAATCCCACCACCCCCACCGCCGCCAGCAGCGCGAACGCCAGCTCGATCCGGGAAATCCGCGCCAGCCGGCGAAACGCCGCCAGGTCGAACAGACTGGCGGCCGCCAGCAGGAGAATGGCAGACAGCACGGCCTGGGGCAGCCAGTACAGGGGCTTGCCCAGCAGGCTTACCACCAGGGCCAGCGCCACCGCCGCGCTGGCGGCCGTCAGGGGCGAGGAGCCTCCCGCGGCCAGCCCCACGGCCGTGCGCGAATCCGCGCCCGTGACCGCAAAGCCGTGGAACAGGCCCGCCGCCACGTTGGCCGCGCCGAAGCCCACCAGCTCCCGGTTGGGGTCGATGTGCTCGCCCGAGTGTGCGGCAAAGCTGCGCGCCGTGACGATGCCGCTGGAAAAACTCACCACCAGCACGCCGGCCGCCCCCCAACACCACGCCGTCGATGCCCGCCATGCGCGGCGGCAGCCCGACGCCGGCAGGCCGGCGGGCACGTCGCCCACCACGGCGATGCCCAGCGCCGGAAAGTCCAGCATCCAGGAAAGGACGCAGGCCAGCGCCACCAGCAGGATGGGGCCCGGCCAGCTCGGCCGGTAGCGCTTGAGCCAGATGAGCGCCGCGCACGACACCAGCCCGAGGCACAGCGTGGGCAGGCGGATCTCGCCCACCCGCCGCGACAGCTCCAGGAACGGATGGACCAGCCCGCTGTCGCGCAGCCCCACGCCGGTCAGCCCGTGGCGCTGCGACAGCGCCAGCACGACGGCCACTCCCGCCATGTAGCCCACCAGCACGGGCCGCGAAAGCAGGTTGGCCAGCACGCCCAGCCGCAGGACGCGGGCGGCCAGGCAGCCCAGGCCCACCGTCAGCGCGATCGCGCTGGCGCCGGCCAGGCGTTCCTCGGGCGTGATCAGCGCCATGGTACCAGCGTGGCGGCGATCAGCGTGCAGGTGGCGGTGTCGGGCCCCACGATCAGCGTGCGCGACGATCCGAAGAGCGCATAGCCCAGCATGCCCGCAATGGCCGCCCAGATTCCGGCCACCGGCGGCACGCCCATCATGGCCGCATACGCCAGCCCCACGGGCAGCGCCACCGCCGCCACGCTCAGGCCCGCCGTGACATCCCGCCTGGCGGAATCGCGCGTGATTCCCCGGAAATGGTTCAAGCCTGGAAAGAGGCGCAGCAGCATGGCGGAAGACGGAAGTGACAAGGGGATAGGCCCGCAGGCGTGTCGGCGACACGCGCTAGCCTACACCAGCCCGGCGCGGGCGTGCCTTGCGGCTGGCAGGCCCCGCCGCATCATTCCTGATCGGCGTGGCCGAGCTTACGCGCCAGGGCCAGGAAATCATGGCGAGCAATTTCCGCGCGGTGGAAATCTGGTCGGCGGTCGCCGTCGTGTACCTGATCCTTACCGGCCTCATGGCGCTGGGCCTGCGTCTGCTCGAAAAGAGGATGCGCATACTATGAGCATGGTCGAATTTTACAACGTCACCAAGCGCTTCGGCGACTCGCTGGTGCTGGACGGCATCACGCTCAACATCGAGGCGGGCGAGGTCGTGGTGGTGGTGGGCCCTTCGGGGTCGGGCAAGTCCACGTTCCTGCGCTGCATCAACGTGCTGGAAACGATCAACGGCGGAGACCTGCTCGTGGACGGCCTGAGCGTGAAGGGCGACGCGGCCCAGGTGCGCGAGATACGCCGCGAGGCGGGCATGGTGTTCCAGCAGTTCAACCTGTTCCCGCAGATGACGGCGCTGGAAAACGTGATGTTCGGCCCGGTCCACACCCGCGGGCAGAGCCGCGCCGAGGCCCGCCAGCTCGCGCAGGAGCTGCTGCGCAAGGTGGGCCTGGCCGAGCGCATGGACCACTATCCCGCCGAGCTGTCGGGCGGGCAGCAGCAGCGCGTGGCCATCGCGCGCGCGCTCGCCATCAAGCCCAAGCTCATGCTGTTCGACGAGCCCACCTCGGCGCTCGACCCGGAACTGCGCCACGAAGTGCTCAAGGTCATGCGCGACCTGGCCGAGGAGGGCATGACCATGGTGGTGGTCACGCACGAAATGGAGTTCGCGCGCAAGGTGGGAAGCCGCCTCATTTTCATCGACGGCGGCAAGATCGCCCACGACGGCCCGCCGGCAGAGCTGCTGGGCAACCCGCCCAGCCAGCGCCTGCGCGATTTCCTGCAGCACGTGGGCTGATCCGGGCGGCGGCGCCCATGCGCCGCGCGCTACAGGCCGCGGTGCTCCACCGCGTACTTGATGAGTTCGGCCTGGCCGTCGATGCCCAGCTTGCGCTTGATGTTCAGGCGATGGGTTTCCACCGTGCGCACCGACAATCCGAGCTCGCGGGCGATCTGCTTGTTGGCGTGGCCGTCGGCGATGTGGCGCAGCACGTCGCGCTCGCGCTGCGTCAATGCCGCGGCCGCAGCGCTGGCCTGCGAAAGGCGCAGGGCCGCCGCGGCGCTGAAATGGCTGCGCCCCGCCATGATGGCCTGGATGGCGGCCACGATTTCCTGCGCGGGCTCGTCCTTGAGCAGATAGCCGCGCGCGCCCGCCCTGACGGCCTGCACCATGTACTCGGGATTGTCGTGCATCGAAAGCACGACGATGGCCATCTGCGGATAGCGCTCGCGCAGCTGCGCGGTGAGTTCGAGGCCGCCCACCCCCGGCATGTTCAGGTCCATGAGCGCGAGGTGCGGCAGCGCGCCGCCGTCGGGGTCGCGGGGCCATGCAGGCGCGCAGGAATCCAGCGCGCCGGCGGCGTTGCCCGCTCGCCCACCACGCGCAGGCCGGGCACGGTTTCCAGCCGCAGGCGCAGGCCGTCGCGCACCACGGTCGTCGATGAGCAGCAGGCGGATCTCGTCGGAGGAATCGCTCATGCCTGGGGTTCCGTGGGAGTGGGCAGCGGCAGCCAGGCCTGCAGCGTGGTGCCGCGCGGGCCCGAGCGCAGGTTCAGGGTGCCGGACAGCGCCGCCATGCGTTCGCGCATGTTGCGCAGTCCGATGCCGCGCTGCGGGTCGTGGTGAACTTCGCCGTAGTCGAAGCCGGCGCCGTCGTCGGAAATGGTCAGCCGCAGATCGCGCGCGCCGTAGGCCAGGGCGACGTCGGCCCGGTGCGCGCGCGCATGGCGCAGCACATTGGTGAGGGCTTCNCTCGGTGTCGCCGTCTAGCTGGAAAATCGTCACCGGGTCCAGGAACGCATTCCAGACTTCGACGGTACGGGTTGTGGGAATGACGAGATTGCCGAACTCGATTCTGGACGGCTGCAGGTAGATCCGGTGGTAGTAGTCYWCSGKGACAAGAWCCYCAGTGTTGGCCAACCGCAACCCGGCCGAGCTGCCCTGGGGCGAGCTCAACGTGGACGTGGTGCTGGAGTGCACGGGCTTTTTCACCTCCAAGGAAAAGGCCAGCGCCCACCTGAAGGGCGGCGCCAAGAAGGTCATCATCTCCGCCCCGGGCGGCAAGGACGTGGACGCCACCATCGTCTACGGCGTGAACCACAACGTGCTCAAGGCCGAGCACACCGTCATTTCCAACGCTTCGTGCACCACGAACTGCCTGGCCCCGCTGGTCAAGCCGCTCAATGACAAGCTCGGCATCGAGAACGGCCTGATGACCACGGTGCACGCCTACACGAACGACCAGGTTCTCACCGACGTCTACCACGAAGACCTGCGCCGCGCCCGCTCGGCCACCATGAGCATGATCCCCACCAAGACCGGCGCTGCCGCCGCCGTGGGCCTGGTGCTGCCCGAGCTGAACGGCAAGCTGGACGGCTACGCCATCCGCGTGCCGACCATCAACGTGTCCATCGTCGACCTGTCCTTCATCGCCAGGCGCGACACCACGGTCGAAGAAGTGAACGGCATCCTCAAGGCCGCCTCCGAAGGCGAGCTCAAGGGCATCCTCGACTACAACACCGAGCCCCTGGTTTCGGTGGACTACAACCACAACCCGGCTTCCAGCACCTTCGACGCCACGCTCACCAAGGTGTCCGGCCGCCTGGTCAAGGTGTCGTCCTGGTACGACAACGAGTGGGGCTTCTCCAACCGCATGCTCGACACCACCGTCGCGCTGATGTCGGCCAAGTAAGCCGCCTGACGGCAAGCCCGGAGGGGACGGATTTGCTTTCCGCGCGGGCGGAAAGCGGGTTCGTCCCCTTTGCACGAACCTCCGCAGGAGAACGAATCCCATGCCCAAGGTAAAAACCCTGTCCGCGCTGGCCAAGGCCGGCGAATTGTCCGGCAAGCGCGTCTTCATCCGCGCCGACCTCAACGTGCCTTTCGACGATGCCGGCCGCATCTCCGAAGACACCCGCATCCGCGCCTCCGTGCCCGGCATCCGCCTCGCCCTGGATGGCGGCGCCGCCGTCATGGTCACCTCGCACCTGGGCCGGCCCAAGGAGGGCCAGCTCACCGACGCCGACTCGCTCGCCCCGGTGGCGCAGCGCCTGTCCGAGCTGCTGGGCGCGCCCGTGCAGCTGGTGCGCGACTGGGTGGACGGCGTCACCGTCGAGCCCGGCCGCGTCGTGCTGCTGGAAAACTGCCGCGTGAACCCCGGCGAGAAGAAAGATGACGAAACCCTGGCGCGCAAGATGGCCGCGCTGTGCGACGTCTACGTCAACGACGCCTTCGGCACCGCCCACCGCGCCGAGGCCACCACGCACGGCATCGCGCGCTTCGCGCCCGTGGCCTGCGCCGGCCCGCTGCTCGAGGCCGAACTCGACGCCCTGGGCCGCGCCCTGCACGAACCCAAGCGTCCGCTGGTGGCTATCGTGGGCGGCTCCAAGGTCTCGACCAAGCTGTCCATCCTGCAATCGCTGGCCCACAAGGTCGACCAGCTCGTGGTGGGCGGCGGCATCGCCAACACCTTCATGCTCGCCGCCGGCCTGTCCATCGGCAAGTCGCTGGCCGAGCCCGACCAGGTCGCCGAGGCGCGCGCCGTCATCGATCTCATGAAGCAGCGCGGCGCCGAGGTGCCGATCCCGGTGGACGTGGTGTGCGCCAAGTCGTTCGGCGCCGACGCCGAAGCCACGGTGAAGCCGGCCGACCAGGTTGCCGATGACGACATGATTCTCGACATCGGCCCGCGGACCGCGGCCCAGCTCGCCGACATCCTCAAGAAGGCGGGCACCATCGTCTGGAACGGCCCGGTCGGCGTGTTCGAGTTCGATCAGTTCGCCCACGGCACCGAGACGGTGGCGCGCGCCATCGCCGACTCCGAGGGCTTCTCCATCGCCGGCGGCGGCGACACCCTGGCCGCCATCGCCAAGTACGGCATCGGCGAACAGGTGGGCTACATCTCCACCGGCGGCGGCGCCTTCCTGGAATTCCTCGAAGGCAAGACCCTGCCCGCGGTGGCGGCGCTGGAAGCAAGAAACGCCTGAGCGCGCTTCGCATCCGCATCGGACGGCGCGGCGCTTTCCGCGCCGTCCGGCCGTCAGCGCCCCGCCAGGGGCGCTAATGAGACGGTCAGCCCGATCCCCACGAAGCGGTACGCTGAGTGGGGATCGGTCTTTCTGGGAGCCCTCTCATGAACACCGTCACGCTAATTGGCATTGATCTGGGCAAGCATGGCTTTCATTTGCACGGGCAGGACGCGACCGGCAGAATGGTGTTTCGCAAGAAGTGCTCGCGCCAGCGGCTGAGCGCGGCCAGCGGCTCCCGGAACTCCCCGGCATCGGGCCGATCACGGCGAGCGTGCTGATGACAGAACCGGGCGATGCGCGGCAAGTCGGCTCGGCACGCCAGTTCGCCGCTTCGGCGGGCTTGGCGCCTCGCCAGTACAGCACGGGCGGCACACCCACGCTGTTGGGTATCAGCAAGCGCGGCGGCAAGAATCTCAGACGATTGTTGGTGCAAGGCGCACGAGCGGTCATGCAACGCATCGGGCGGCGCACGGATCGACTCGGCATCCGGGGGGCGCGAGCTGCCGGCAAGGCGTCACTCGAATGTGGCGGCCTGCGCGCTGGCCAACAAATTGGCGAGGATAGCCTGGGCCATCCTCGCCAACGGAACGCACGACCGAAGTGAGCAGGCGGTTGGCGCAGGCTGACCTTCATCACCGTTTTACGCTGTCACTTCCTGGTCTTGCGACGCGAGTACGTGCAGACATAAACGGCTCGACGGCCTGGCAGGAAACCCGGCAAAAAATTCAGCACTTGGATGCTAGGGCGCTTTTGAGGGTTGCCGGGCGCGGCTCTCGTCATGGAGCGGGGACTTGTCCCCAACCGGCTCCGAACAGATTTGGGCAAAGCCCAATTTGCGCCAACACTTCCTCGCTGGCAAAAATCGGGCTGACCATAGATTTTTTCTTGAAAGGCCCGGCGGCGGGCCCTGGACCTACTCCATCCTGGCGCCCGACAGTTTCACGATGCCGGCGTAGCGGTCGATTTCCGTTCGCATGAACCGGCCGAACGCTTCCGGCGTCTGCGCGTCGGGCACCTGGGCGCCCATGGCCTCCATGCGCCGGCGCATGTCGGGGTCGGCGGCGACCGCATTGATTTCCCGGTTCAGGCGCGCCACCACGTCCGGCGGCGTGCCCGCGGGCGCCACGATGCCGTACCAGGCGGAGGCGTACATGTCGGCCACGCCCGCTTCCGCGAAGGTGGGCACGTCCGGCAGGGCGGGCAGGCGCTTGCGTGCGGCCACGGCCAGGGCCCGCAGCGAACCGGCCTGCACCTGGGCGAGCGAGCCCGTGTCTATCATCATGTCCACCTGTCCGGCGAGCAGGTCCGCCACGGCCGGGCCGCTGCCCTTGTAGGGGATATGCACCACGTCCACCCCGGTGCGGGCCTTGAACATGCTGCCCGCGAGATGCTGGGACGACCCCACGCCGCCGGAGCCATAGTTGAGTTTCCCGGGCCTGGCCCGGGCCGCCTGCACCAGTTCCTGCACGGAATGGAACGGAGACTGCGCGGGCACCTCCAGAATGTTCGGGATTTCCGCCACGAACGCCACGGGCGTGAAGTCCTTGACCGGGTCGAAACCCAGGCGCGAATACAGGTGAGGATTGGCCGCGTTGGTGGAACTGGTGGCCACCAGCAGCGTGTAGCCGTCCGGTTTCTCGCGCACGAAGGCGGCGGTGCCGATGTTGCCGCCCGCGCCCGCCTTGTTGTCCACGATGACGGTCTGGCCCAGCCGCTCGCCCAGGCGCTGGGCCAGCATGCGGCCCAGCGCATCGGTGGCGCCGCCGGGCGGCCAGGGCACCACGAGCCTGATGGGGCGGTCG
>NZ_LHSJ01000239.1:0-11403 GCF_001270295.1 Achromobacter sp. DMS1
GGGGCGGGCTCAGCCAGGCCAGCAGGCGGCCGCGAAGGCCGAGGACCGCGCCGCCGGCGGCGCACCAGAGCAGGTAATCGTAGAGCAAGCGTCGCAACTCCAAAGCCCGGAATTGTAGGCGCGGCGCGGATTTCCCTCACGCCGCGCCGCGAAGGGCATTAAACTGTAAATTACAAAATTGTCATAGTTTGCCCCTTCATTGGCCGCTCCCGCTTTCGTCCCATCGTCCGTGCCCGCCTTCCAGACCGTCTTCGGTCCGCTGGACCTGACTGCCGCAAAGCCCCTGACCACCGGGGGCGACCGGCACATCTTCCAGCATCCGCTGGTGCCGTCGCTGCTGGTGAAAGTGATGGACATGGAGCCCGGGCCGTTTACCTGGACGCGCGGCCGTTCAAGCGCTGGTACAAGCAGTACCAGCGCGAAAGCGCCTACCGCGTATACCTGAACGAGATCTCGGAATACGTTACGACCACCACGCGTCCTTCCGGCGTGTGGCAAGTGCCGATGGCGCGCATCGTGGGCGTGGCCCAGACCACGCTGGGCCTGGGCCTGCTGGTGGAGAAGATCGCCGACGAGGCGGGCAACATGGCGCCCACCGTGAAGCAGTTGGCCAGCCAGGGCCGGTTCGACGCCGCGCTCGGCGCGCAGCTGGACGCGTTCTTCGAGCAGTTGGCCGAGGCCCACGTGGTGGTGCACGACGTGTCGGCCAGCAACGTGGTGTGCGGCCTCAATGCCGACGGCAAGCGCGGCCTGTACCTGGTGGACGGCTTCGGCGTGCTGCCGCTGATTCCGCTCTATGCGTGGAGCAAGCGCCTGAACCGGCGGCGCATGCGGCGCAAGTACGAGCGCATGCGCGCCTCGCTGGCCGAGATCGCCCGCGAAGCGGCCTCGCGCTGAACCTCAGCCCGGCGCCTGCGCCGGTTCCCCGAGGCGGCTCACCCACACGTAGTCGCGCCCTTCCATCTGGCCGCGCCGCAGCGGGTTGCGCGTGCAGAACGCGGCATAGGCCGGATCCACATAGCGGTTCATGAGATGCTCGTCGCGCCCGGCCGGAATGCCCAGCCGCGTCGTGCGGACCAGCGGATCGGGCCGCTCGCCCACGTCTTCGACGAACAGCGCGCCGGGGTCGAACCGCTGCGCGTCCCAGTCGGGCACTTTCAGGCCCAGCGCCCGGCACAGCAGGGTCTGGCCCGCGCACAGGCCGGCCAGCGGGCGGGGATTGCCGCGCGCGTCGGGGTTCAGCCGCTGCATGAGCGCCAGCGCGTCGGGGCCGGACAGCGCGTCGGTCCAGGGGTAGCCCGATTTGATGAGCACCGCGTTGCCCGGTCCCTGCGCGCTGAAGTTCAGCGAGTCCCCGCCCCGCGCGTAATACATGTAGACGGTGCCGCCGTCCATGAAGAGCGCGCGCCGCTTGTGGGTGTAGCCCAGCGAGGCGTGGCTGCCCTTTTCGTGCAGGTAATAGGCTTCGGTCTCGATAATGCGAGCCGACAGCCACAGACCGTCGACCCGGTGCCGGATCACCTTGCCCAGCAGGTCGCGGGCGAGCTGGGCGGCGTCGCGGTCGAAAAAGGCGTCGGGCAGCGCGCGCCCGGCCTGCTCCTCAGGCGAAGCGTTCGCCGTAGCGCTTTTCGGTAAAGCCAACGCTGACCTCGCCATCGGGGGTGACCGTCACGGGGCGGCGCACCAGCGCGGGATACTCCGCGATCAGCTGCGTCCACTGGGCATCGGTGCTGGCGGTCTTGCGGTCTTCGGGCAGGTTGCGCCAGGTCATGGAGGCGCGGTTCACCAGTTTTTCCCAGCCGCCGAGCTTGCCCGCCCACGACTTCAGGGTGGCGGCCGGCACGGGATGGTCGCGGTAGTCCACGAACTCGTGCGCCACGCCGTGGTCGGCGAGCCATTGCCGGGCCTTGACGCAGGTACTGCATTTGGCCAGGCCGTACAAGGTGGTGTGCTTCATTTGGATTCGGACTCCTTGCGCCATTGCAGGCGGTTGGCGAGGATCACGCAGGTGCCGACCGCCAGGATGAACAGGGTGGCCAGCGCGTTGATCTCGGGCTTGAGGCCCAGGCGCACCCTCGAAAAGACTTCCATGGGCAGCGTGCTGGAGCTGGGCCCAGACAGGAACGACGCCAGCACCACGTCATCGAGCGAGAGGGTGAACGACAGCAGCCAGGCCGAGGCCAGCGCCGGCGCGATCAGCGGCAGCGTGATGCGGAAAAACACCGTCATGGGCGTGGCGCCGAGGTCGAGCGCAGCCTCTTCCAGCGAACGGTCCAGGTCGCGGATGCGGGTCTGGATGATGACGGCCACGAAAGCCATGCACAGCGTCACGTGCCCCACCCATATGGTGAACATGCCGTTCTCGGCGGGCCAGCCGATCTGGCCGCGCAGCTCCACGAACATGAGCAGCAGCGAGATGCCCAGCACCACCTCGGGAATGACGAGCGGCGCGCTCAGCATGCCCACGTAGAGGGCGAAGCCGCGGAACCGTCCCATGCGGGCCAGCACGTAGCCCGCCCAGGTGCCGATGATGACCGCCGCCGTGGCCGTGAGCGCGGCGATGCGGAACGACAGCCAGGCCGCTCGCAGCAGGGCCTCGTCCTGCAGCAGCGAGTCGTACCAGCGCAGCGAGAAGCCCGTCCAGGACGTGACGGCGGGCGAGGCGTTGAACGAGAACACCATCAGGCTGATGATGGGCACGTACAGGAACAGGTAGCCCAGTCCCAGGGCCACCGCGCGCAGGGTCTTGTTGGGGCCGTTCATTTGCGCCCTCCCCCCGCCTGTTCCTGCTGCTTGACCTGGCTGTACTGGAAGTAGACGAGCGGCACCAGGAGCAGCAGCACCATCACGCAGGTCACGGCCGAAGCCATGGGCCAGTCGGTATTGTTGAAGAACTCGTTCCACATGACGCGGCCCATCATGAGCGTGTTCGCGCCGCCCAGCATCTCGGGGATGACGTACTCGCCCACCGCCGGGATGAACACCAGCATGGCGCCCGCGATGACGCCGGGACGCGAGAGCGGCACGGTGATCTGCCAGAATGCCTGCCACGGGCGCGCGCCCAGGTCGTAGGCGGCTTCGAGCAGGCGCAGGTCCATTTTCACCAGCGTGGCGTAGAGCGGCAGGATGAAAAACGGCAGGTAGGCGTAGACCATGCCGATGTACACGGCCAGATCGGTGCGGTAGATCTCGAGCGGGCTGGAGATGATGCCCAGGCCCTGCAGCAGGTTGTTCAGCAGGCCGTCGTTGCGCAGGATGCCCACCCAGGCGTAGACGCGCAGCAGCAGCGAAGTCCAGAAAGGCAGGATCACGCCCAGCAGCAGCAGGTTGCGCACCGACGGCGATGAACGCGCGATGTAGTAGGCGATGGGGTAGCCGATCAGGATGCAGCACAGCGTGGTGATGGCCGCGATCTTGACGGAGTTGAGGTAGGTGGCGAAGTACAGGCTGTCGGTGAAGAGCAGGATGTAGCCGCGCAGGTGCAGGCTGAACTGCACCGCCTCGTCCTTGAATTCCGCCAGCGAGGTGTAAGGCGGAATGCCGAACTTGAGCTCGGCGAAGCTGATCTTGAACACCAGCAGGAACGGCACCAGCAGAAAGGCCACCAGCCAGGCGTACGGCGGCACCACGGCCAGCGTCCGCCCGGAAGGCAGCCAGTCGCGCAGCGGAAAGCGCCTCATGATGCGAGCACCGTGGCGCTGTCGGCGTCCCAGCTCACGAAGATTTCCTCGTCGATGCCGGGCGCGTCCATCTGGGCGAGCTGCAGGCTGGGCACGCTGGCCTCGACCATGGTTCCGGAATCCAGGCGGATCTGGTAGAGCGCGTAGCTGCCCATCCAGGCCATGTGGCTCACCATGCCGTGCGCCCAGTTGTATTCGGACTGCGGCTGTCCGCGCGAAACCACCATGCGCTCGGGGCGGATCGACACGTGCACCTCCATGCCCAGCGGCTCGCTCACGCCGTGGCTCACGTAGAGCGGGCGCGACAGCTCGGCGCTCTCGATGGCGACGTGGTCGGGCTCGTCCACCACGATAGTGCCCGTGAACAGGTTCGTGGAGCCGATGAAGCTCGCCACGAAACGCGAATTGGGGAACGCGTAGACGTCTTGCGGCGTGCCGCACTGGACGATCTGCCCCTCGGTCATGACGGCCAGCCGGTGCGCCATGGTCATGGCCTCTTCCTGGTCGTGCGTGACCATGATGCAGGTGACGCCCACCTGCTCCAGGATCTTCACCAGCTCGATCTGGGTCTTCTGGCGGATCTGCTTGTCCAGCGCCGACATGGGCTCGTCGAGCAGGAGCAGCTTGGGACGCTTGACCAGGCTGCGCGCCAGCGCCACGCGCTGCTGCTGCCCGCCCGAGAGCTGGTGCGGCTTGCGGCGCGAATAACCGGCCATCTGCACCAGGTCCAGCGCCTCGAAGACGCGGTCGTGGATCTCGGCGCGGTCCACGCCCTCCTGCTTGAGGCCGAACGCCACGTTGGCCTCGACCGTCATGTGGGGAAAGAGCGCGTACGACTGGAACATCATGTTCACCGGCCGCCGGTACGGCGGCACGTTGGTGATGTCCTCGCCATCGAGCAGGATCTGGCCCGACGTGGCTTCCTCGAACCCGGCCAGCATGCGCAGCAGCGTGGACTTGCCGCTGCCGGAGCTGCCCAGCAACGCGAAGATCTCGTTGCGGCGCACGGAGAGGTTGACGGAACGCACGGCGACGACGTCGCCGAATATCTTCACGACGTCGCCACCCGGACGAACTCGTCCGGATCGGCCGCGTGCTGCGCCGAGTAACGGCTTTCGCTCATGATGCTTATCGTCCGGACTTCAGCTCGGCCCACATGCGGGTCTGCATGCGCTGGATGTTCAGGGGTTGCGCCTTGATGACGTACAGCGTCTTGGCCACGTCGGCCGGCGGGTAGATCATGGGGTTGTCGGCCACGTCTTTCACCACGTACTTGCGCGCCTCTTTGTTGGCGTTGGGATAGAACATGGTGTTGGTGATGGCGGCGTGGACCTGGGGCGTCTCGATGTAGTTGATGAACGCCAGGGCCTCTTCCGGATGCGGGGCGTCCTTGGGAATGACCATCAGGTCGAACCAGGCCGGCGCGCCGCCCTTCGGAATGAAGTAGTTGATTTCGTAAGGCTTCTTGGCTTCCTGCGCGCGCTTGCGGGCGATCATCACGTCGCCGGAAAAACCGTAGACCATGCAGAGGTCGCCCACCGCGAGCTCGTCGATGTAGCCCGAGGAACTGAACTGGCGGATGTAGGGGCGGATCTGCTTGAGCAGGTCCAGCGCCGCCTTGTAGTCGTCGGGATTGGAGCTGTTGGGATCCTTGCCCAGGTACTTGAGCACGGCCGGAAACACCTGCGCGGCCTCGTCCAGCATGGAGATGCCGCATTCCTTCAGCTTGGCGGCGTTCTCGGGCTTGAAGAGCATGTCCCAGTTGCCCAGGTCGGCCTGCTCGCCCAGGATCTGCTTGACCTTGGTGACGTTGTAGCCCAGGCCGTTGGTGCCGTAGCCCCACGGGATGGCGTACTGGTTGCCGGGATCGACCTCGGCCACCAGGGCCATCAGGTCGGGGTCCAGGTATTTCCAGTTGGGAATCTTGGATTTGTCCAGCTTCTGGAACAGGCCGGCTTCGATCTGGCGGGAGGCATAATGCGTGGACGGAACGACGACGTCGTAGCCCGACTTGCCGGCCAGCAGCTTGGCCTGCAGCGTGTCGTTGCTGTCGTAGACGTCGTAGCGCACCTTGATGCCGGTTTCTTTCTCGAACCCGGGAATGGTGTCCGGCGCCGTGTATTCGGCCCAGTTGTAGACGTTGACGACCTTGTTTTGCGCCTGCGCGGCCGATACCGCCGCTGCCGCGAGCAGCGCGCCCATCGCGAAGCGCATTCCCGCCCTGTATTTCATTGCCTAGCCCCTTGCCGTCAGGCGTGTGTTTGAAAGATGCGTTGAAGGGATACCAAAAGGGCGAATGATAAAGCCTTTTAGCCTGGGACTGCCCGTTTTGCGCCCCACGGAAAGCAATTGGGGCCGGATGCTTCCGGCCGCGTCCGTCAGGGCTGGGAGCCCACGCCCCAGGCCGCCCAGTAGCTGTCGCGCAGCTTCATCCAGAACCGCTCGCCCTCCTCGCCCGCGACCTTGCGCAGCGAGCGCCGCAGGCGCTCCAGGTTGTCGCGCCGGCCCCGTTCGGACAGGCGGCCCTGGACGCCGCGGTCGAAGTCGATGAGCCAGATCCTGCCGTCCGCGCCGGCCAGGATGTTGTAGGCATTCAGGTCGGCGTGCCAGACGCCGGCCCGGTGCATGGCGACGATGGCCCCGGCCACGTCCTCCCAGAGAGGCTCGCCCAGCGAGAGCGCCAGCGGCCGCACGTCGGGGATGCGCTCCACCAGGATGGCCGCGCGGTAAGCGAGCCCGTGCCGCCAGTAGGCCGCGCCCAGGGGCGCGGGCACCGCCAGCCCCAAGGCCCGCATGGCCGCCAGCAGGCGGAACTCGCGGAAGCTGCGCGTGGCGGACTCGCCGGTCCAGACATAGGCGTCGCGGCTCAGGCGCGCGACCAGTCCCCCCGCGCCGGTAGCGGCGCAGCACGCCCTGCCAGCCCGGGCCCTCGACGAACCAGGCCGCCGCCCTGCCGCCCGNGCGCCAGGCCCGGCGCGCGGCGGCGCATGCGGGCGGGCCGGGAAAAGAAGCCCATTTCAGGCGGCGGACAGCCCTTGGGGAGAGACCAAAGGATCAATAATATACAATTCGCGGCGCAGGGCGCATGTTTGATAACGCCGACACTCCGGCTTTTCGTGGGAAGCGCCCTGTAGTGAAGAACACATGTCAACTCGCGTCAGACAATTCGTTATCCATGGCGTCACCGAAAGCGGCAGCCGTTTCCGCCCCAGCGACTGGGCGGAGCGCCTGGCCGGCGTCATGGCCCAGTTCCGCCCCGCCGGCAGCGCCGGCAACCATCTCACCTATTCCCCCTACGTGCTGCCCGTGGTGATCGACGGCGTGCGGGGCATCGTGGTCGATCAGCGCCTGCGCGAACTGGAACCGCTCGCCTACAAGTTCGTGGTGGATTTCGCCCGCGACAACCACCTCAAGACCGAAGAGCGCGAAGTCTAGCCTCCCTACAGAAGAAAAAGCCCCGCAAGGGGCTTTTTCCTATTTCACTTCGCGTAAACCAGGTCGCGCAGCCCCAGCGAGAGGCCGGGCCAGTAGGTGATGACCAGCAGGCAGAGCAGCACCACCCCCACGAAGGGAAGCAGGGGCCGGATCAGCCGTTCCAGCGGCAGCCTGGCTACGGCGCAGGCTGCGAACAGGTTCACGCCGAACGGCGGGGTGACCATGCCCAGCGCCAGGTTCACCACCATGATGAGGCCGAAGTGCACGGGGTCGACCCCGAACTGCAGCGCCACCGGCAGCAGCAGCGGGGCCAGCACCACGATGGAGGCGGAGGTCTCGACGAACATGCCGATGATGAAGAGCGCCACGTTCACGCCCAGCAGAAAGGTGATCTTGGTGTCGAACACGCCGGCCAGCCAGCTTCCCAGCGCGTCCGGCACGCCGGCCCGGTTGAGCAGGAAGCTGAAGACGCCCGCGTTGGCGATGACGAACATGATGACGGCGGTGGACACCACCGACTTGTGCAGGGTCTCGGAGAGCTGGCGCATGGCCAGCCGGCGGTAGACGAACTTGCCCACCACTACCGCGTAGACCACCGCCACCACCGAGGCCTCGGTGGGCGTGAAGATGCCGCCGTAGATGCCGCCCAGGATGATGACGGGCATCATCAGCGCCAGCGCGGCGCGCCGGAACGACTGCCACAGGGGCAGCCGGCCTTCGCCGTCGCGCGCGCCCAGCCCATTGCGGCGGGCGTAGAACCACACATAGAACATCAGCGCCAGGCCGATCAGGATGCCGGGCACCACGCCCGCGATGAACAGTTCGCCGGTGGAGGTGTCGGTGGACACGGCGAACAGGATCATGGGTATGGACGGCGGGATGATGACGCCGAGCTCGGCCGCGCTGGCCTGCAGCGCGGCCGCGAAGGGCGCCGGATAGCCATGGCGGACCATGGCGGGGATCAGGATGGCGCCCACGGCGAAAGTCGTGGCCACGCTGGAGCCCGCCACGGCGGCGAAGATCATGCAGGTCAGCACGCAGGCGCAGGCCAGGCCGCCCTGCACGCCGCCCACCACGCTCTTGGCGAAGTCCACCATGCGCTCGGAAATACCGCCGGCCTCCATGAGATTGCCCGCCAGGATGAAGAACGGAATGGCGACCAGGGGATACTTGTCCAGGGCCGCGAAAAGCTGTTGCGCCACCACCAGCCAGGGCAGGTGGGCCGCGCCGACTCCCGCCAGGCTGGCCAGTCCGATCGACACGGCGACCGGCACCGACAGCCCGAAGAAAATCAGCATCGAGACAATCATTAATTGGGACATGGTGATATCGGTATCTACGATGTTGAGGCAGTGTCGCGCCGAGCCCGCCGCATGAAGCCGCCGCCTCGCGGCGGCAGCCCGCGTTCAGCCCTGGGCGTCATTGCGCACCGGGGCGTCGTTTTCCTGGTGGGCGAACCAGCGGGCCAGCACGCCGATGGCCGCCAGCGTGGCGCCCACCGGGATGGCGAGGTAGATCCAGGAAATGGGAATGTCCAGGCTGGGCACGTTCTGGAAGCGCACGCGATACGTCATCTGGCCGCCGATCCAGGCCACGGCCAGCAGGAAGGCGGCGCACACCACCCCGATGCAGCCTTCCAGCACGCGGCGCGGGCGCCCGCCCAGCAGGTTGCGCAGCATTTCCACGCTGATCATGGCGCCATGGCGAAAGGCCAGGGCCACGCCCAGCAGGACGGTCCAGATGAGGAGGGCCCGGGTCAGCACCTCGCTCCAGTCGGCCGGGGACTGCAGCACGAAACGGGCGATGACCTGGTAGAAGGCGGCGGCGGCCGAGGCCACGAGCAGCAATTGGGCAATGACCGAAACCAGCCTGAAAAGGCCCCGGTCGAAGGCGCAGAGCAAACGCATGATGGAATGGATTCCGCAGAGGGAAAACGCAGGGATGCGCGCATGCGCGGCCCCGCGAAGGGGCCGCGCCGGGCGCTTCTTACTTGGTGTTGCGGATGGCCTCGATGAGATCCTTGCCGAACTTCTTGTTGTATTCGGCGTAGGCGGGCTCCACGGCGGCGGCGAAGGCGGCGCGGTCCACTTCGCTGACCTGCATGCCTTCCTTCTTGAGCTGCTCGACGCCGGTTTTCTCGATGTTGTCCACGTAGGCGCGCATGGCCTGGGCGGACGCCTTGCCGGCCTTGTCGAAGTTGGCCTTGTCCTCTTTCGAGAGTCCTTCGTAGGCGCTGGCCGACATCAGCACCAGGGCCGGGCCGTAGACGTGGCCGGTCAGCGACAGGTACTTCTGCATCTGCGAGAGCTTGGCGGAGGTGATGACCGACAGCGGGTTCTCCTGGCCGTCGATCGTGCCCTGCTGCAGGGCGGTGGCCACTTCCGGCCAGGCCATGGGGGTGGGCAGGATGCCGATCTGGCGGAACGCCGCGATGTGGATGGGGTTTTCCGTGGTGCGGATCTTCAGGCCCTTGGCGTCGGCCGGGGTCTTGACCGGGCGCACGTTGTTGGTCAGGTGGCGAAAGCCCTGTTCGCCCCAGGCCAGGGCCACGATGCCGCGGCTGGGAAACTTGGCCAGCATGTCCTGGCCGATCTTGCCGTCGAGCACCTTGCGGGCGTGGTCCAGGTCGCGCAGCAGGAAGGGAATGTCGAAGACCCCGGTTTCGGGCACGAAATTCAGCGTGGCGCCGGTGGAAACGATGGCCAGGTCGATGGTGCCGATCTGCAGGCCTTCGATGACTTCGCGCTCGCCGCCCAGGGCGCTGTTGGCGAATTGCTGTATTTTGTACCTGCCCGCCGTGGACGCCTCGATGGACTGCGCCATGGCCTGGGCGCCCGCGCCGTAGTGCGAGGACGTGGACAGCGCATAAGCCATCTTGAGCGTGGTTTCGGCCGCGGCGGGCAGGGAGGCGGTGGCGGCGCAAGTGGCCAGGAGGGCTGCGGCGAGCCAGGATTTACGCATTGTCTTCTCCGGTTTTTGGGTATCTTTGACGGCGGCGCTGCGCCGCACTGCGCGCATGATAGCGGGATTCGGCCCCCATTCCGGCCGTTGGACAGGATTGCAGACTGATGGATTTCCCTGATGCCGCCCGGGCTCGCCGCCCCGGCTTGCGGGCCGCGCTGAGGCTCGGCGCCGCCATGAGCGTGCGCGATTGGCGCGCCGGCGAACTGCGTCTGCTGGCGCTGGCGCTGGTGCTGGCGGTGGCCGCGGTGACCAGCGTGGGCTTCCTGGCCGACCGCGTGGGCCGCGCGCTGGAACGCGATGCCGGCCAGATGCTGGGCGCCGACCTTGTGCTGGACGCCGACGAGCCCATTCCCGCGGCCTTCCTGGAAGAAGCCCGCGCGCGGGGCCTGGAAGTCTCGCGCACCTGGCAGTTTCCTTCCATGGCCGGCGGCGCGGGCGGCAGCGCCCAGCTCGCCTCCGTCAAGGCGGTGGAGCCGGGCTACCCCCTGCGCGGCGCGCTGCGGGTGGCCAGCGCGCCGTTCGCCCCCGACGAGCCGGCGCGCGGCGTGCCGCCCAAAGGCACGGTGTGGGTGGATGCGCAATTGCTGGCGCTGCTGGGCCTGCAGGTGGGCGACGCGCTCGCGCTGGGCGATGCGAGTCTGCGTGTGGACCGGATCATTACCTACGAACCCGACCGCGGCATGCAGTTCGTCAACGTCGCGCCCCGCGTGATGCTGCGCGCCAGCGACCTGCCGGCCACGGGCCTGATCGCGCCGGGCAGCCGCATCGGCTATGCGCTGCTGGCCGCCGGCGAGCCGCGCGCGGTGGCGGGCTACGAAACCTGGCTGCGCGAGCGGCTGGGCCGCGGCCAGAAGATCGCCACCCTGGAGTCCGGGCGTCCCGAGGTGCGGCGCACGCTGGACCGGGCGCAGCGCTTCCTGGCGCTCGTGGCGCTGTTGGCCGTGCTGATCTCCGCCGTGGCGGTGGCGCTGGCGGCCGGCCGCTACCTGGACCGTCATCGCGACGGGGTGGCGGTGATGCGCTGCCTGGGCGCGCCGCAGGCGCTGGTGTCGCGCATGCTGGCGGCGGAATTCGCGCTGGTGGGCCTGGCGGCCTGCGGGGCCGGATGCCTGCTGGGCTACGGTGCGCACCAGGCGCTGGTGCTGGCGCTGGGCTCGCTCATCGATACGGCCTTGCCCCCGCCCTCGGCCGTGCCCGCCGCGCAGGGGCTGCTGACGGGCATGCTGCTGCTCCTGGGGTTCGCGCTGCCTTCGCTGGCGCGCCTGCGCCACGTGCCGCCGGCGCGCGTGCTGCGCCGCGAGGCCGACGCGCTGGGGGCGCGCAG
>NZ_LHSJ01000024.1:0-26088 GCF_001270295.1 Achromobacter sp. DMS1
CCACACCTGGCGCGCCGCCGCGTCCGACTACGCCGAGTCCACTATCCTGCTTCCCGCCCTCGAAGCCCTGCGCCGGGCCGCGCCGCATGCGCGGCTGGCCATCGTGGAGCTCGCGCCCGCCCGGCTCGCGCGCCAGGCGGAAGAGGGCATCGTCGACCTGGCGTTTCACATCCGTCAGAGCGCGCCGCCGGGCCTGCGCCAGAAACTGCTGTTCGAAGAGCGCTACGTGCTTGCCGGCCGCGCCGGCCATCCGCGCCTGAAACGCAGGCCGACCCGCGCGCAGTTCTGCAAGCTGGATCACGTTGTGGTGTCGCCCGAGGGCGGCGGCTTCCAGGGCCCCACGGACGCGGCGCTCGCCCGGCTGGACCTGCAGCGCCGCGTCGCCCTGTCGGTGCCGCACTTTCTGTTTCTCGCGGCCGTGCTGGCGCACACCGATCTGGTCGCCATGGCGCCGGAACGGCTGGTGCGCGGCAATCCCGCGCTATGCGTGGTGGAAGCGCCGGTGGAGGTGCCCGGCTTTCAAATGCTCATGCTCTGGCCCGAGCGCGTGCACCGGGATCCGGCGCACCAGTGGCTGCGCGATCACATCGCGCAAGCCTGCGCGTCCCGTAAAGGGGAAAAGGGCAGGCGCGGAACCGCGCCGGATGCCTAACGGTGCGCCGCGGCGGCTCCCGCGGGGGGCGAGGCGATGGCGGGCGTGGGCGAAGCCAGCGCCAGCATCGCCAGCAGCAGGGCCACGCCGACGGCGGCAGCGGCCTTGAGCAGGCGGTCATGCAGGGCTGGAGGCAAGCGCATGGTATGTCCCGGAGTTGGCGGCGAGGCTTCATTATGGGAACGGCAGCCGCCCGCGCCAACGAAGTTGTGGAAGTTAGATCAGAGCTTCACGTCATAAGGCCGCGCCCAGCCCGGCGCCCGGTTATCCGCCTGTGCGAAGCTTCTTTCAGGGTTGGCGCGCCCTAGCGCTGCATCCCCCAGCGCCGGACGGTCAGGCGTTCCAGCGTATTGAAGCCCAGCCCCTCCACCAGCAGGCCGATGATAACCACCGCGGCCAGGCCGGCGAAAACCCGGTCTGTGTACAGCTCGTTGCGGTTCTGGAAGATGTACCAGCCCAGCCCGCCCTGGCCGCTGGACGCGCCGAACACCAGCTCGGCGGCGATCAGCGTGCGCCAGGCGAATGCCCAGCCGATCTTCAGTCCGGCCAGGATGGCGGGCAGGGCGGCGGGCACCAGGATGTGGATAACGTAGCGCAGGCCCGTCAGCCCGTAATTGCGCCCCGCCATGCGCAGGGTGTCCGACACGCCCAGAAAGCCCGCATAGGTATTGAGCGCCAGGGGCCACAGCACCGAATGCACCAGCACGAAGACCAGGCTGCCCTGGCCCAGGCCGAACCACAGCAGGGCCAGGGGCAGCAGGGCAATCGCGGGCAGCGGATTGAACATGGCGGTCAGCGTGGCCAGCAGGTCGCGCCCCAGGCGCGTGGACACGGCCAGCGTCGTGAGCGCGAAGGCCAGCGCCACGCCTGCCAGATAGCCTTGCGCCAGCACGCGCAGCGACTGGCCGGCCCGCGCCGCGAGCTCGCCGCTGGCCAGCCCTTGCGCGAAGGCCCGCGCCGTCTGCCAGGCGCCCGGCAGCAGGAGATCGTTGTCCGCCACGCGGGCCGCGATTTCCCAGGCCAGCGCAAGCGCGAGCAGAATGAGCAGCCGGCGCAGGCCCGCGTGGCCCCACAGCCGTTCATGCCAGGGCAGGGGGGCCGGCGCGGCCAGCTCGGGCAGCTCCGGCAATTCATATTCGATGTCCGGACGTCCCGATGCCGGTTGAGCCAGTGACGACATGGACGCCTCCTCAGGCGGCGCGCCGCGCCAGGGGTGCGGCAGCCGGCTCGAACAACAGATCATGCACGCGCCGGACCGCGGACTGGAACGCGGCCGATCCCTGGCTGTGCATGCCGTAGGCATGGGCGTTGAGTTCCGCGCGCACGCGCCCGGGATGCGGCGACAAAAGCAGCACGCGGCTGCCCACCACCAGCGCTTCTTCGATCGAATGCGTGACGAACAGCAGCGTGAATTTCACTTCGTCCCAAAGCGCCAGCAGCTCTTCCTGCATGCGCCGGCGCGTCAGCGCGTCCAGGGCCGCGAACGGCTCGTCCATGAGCAGAATGCGCGGCTGCATGGCCAGCGCCCGCGCGATCGCCACGCGCTGCTTCATTCCGCCCGACAGCGTATGGGGATAAGCCTGTGCAAAAGCCGACAAGCCCACTTTTTCCAGATAGTGCGTGGCGCGTTCCCGAGCCTCGCGCCGGCCCAACCTGCGCGACGCCACCAGCGGAAACGCAACGTTCTCCAGCACGGTCTTCCATGGCGGCAGCTGGTCGAACTCCTGGAACACCACGATGCGGTCGGGCCCCGGGCCGCGCACCGCCTTGCCGTCCAGCTCGATGGCACCCAGCGCCGGCTTGATGAAGCCCGCGACGGCCTTGAGCAGCGTCGACTTTCCGCAGCCCGAAGGCCCCAGGAGTATGTAGCGTTCCGCGTCCAGCACGTCGAAACTCACCTCGTGCGTGGCGCGCACGCGCCGCTGCGGCGTCTTGTAGTCGATCGACACCTTATCCACACGCAGCAGCGGCGCGGGATTTCCACCGTTATCCACAGCCCGGGCGTTCGCTTCGCGCATATCAGCTTCCTTGCGCCGTCAACGCATCATCGAAGAAATAGTCGCGCCAGCTCGACGGCGCATTGCGGATCGCGCCCACCTTGTGCATGAACTCGGCCAGCAGAAAAGTGTTCTGCGGCTCCAGCTTGAACTGCACGTCCGGATTGCGGATGACCTTGACCAGGAAATCCCGCTCGAGCTTGGCGCCCGTCACCCGCAGATAGATATCGGCCGCCTGCTCGGGATGCGACGACGCGAACTCGGCCGCTTCCTTGAGCGCCGACTGGAAAGCCCGGTATGTCTTGGGATTCTCGCTGCGGAACTTCTCGGTGGCGAAAAGCACCGTAGAGCTGCTGGGGCCGCCCAGCACGTCATAGGAACTCAGTACGATGTGCGCCTGGGGGTTGGCGGCCAGCTCCTGTTCCTGGAACGGCGGATTGCCGAAATGGCCCGTTATCTCGGTGCCGCCCGAAATAATGGCGGCCGCTGCGTCCGGATGCGGCAGCGCCACCGATATCCGGTCCAGCTTGTTGTAGTGCTCGTTGCCCCAGAGCCTGGCCGACGCCAACTGCAGTACGCGCGACTGCACCGACACGCCCACCGCCGGCACGGCGATGCGGTCCTTGTCGGTAAAGTCCGCGATCGTCTTGACCTTGGGATTGTTGCTCACCAGGTAGTACGGAAAATTGCCCAGCGAGGCCACGCCCTTCACGTTCTGCTTGCCGCGCGTGCGGTCCCAGATCGTCAGCAGCGGACCCACGCCCGCGCCCGCGATATCCACTGCGCCGGAGAGCAGCGCCTCGTTGACGGCGGCGCCTCCCGACAGCTTGGCCCACTCCACCGAGATATCCACACCCTCGGCCTTGCCGTGCTTCTCGATCAGCTTCTGGTCGCGCGCCACATTGAGCAGCAGATACACGATGCCGTACTGTTCGGCAATGCGGATGCGGCCTTCGGCCAGGGCAGGCGAGGGCGCCGCCAATGCCAGCGCCAGCAGGGCCAGCGCCGCGCGCACGGCGCGATTACGAAGGGAGAAATGAATACGCATGGGTTTCCTTGAAAGTCAGCGGATCGGCGCGGCGCAAAAAAAAGCGCTCAGAAAGGCTTGTCGCCTTCGATGGTGGTGCGGTACAGCTTGCGGCGCAGATGATCCGGCGTGCCCGCCGCCAGGTGGATCAGCGAGCGGTTGTCCCAAAACACCAGGTCGTGCGGCTGCCAGCGGTGGCGGTAGATGTGCTCCGGCCGCACGCTGTGCGCGAACAGCGCCTCCAGGATCTGGCGGCTCTCGTCTTCCGGCAGGCCCTCTATGCGCGTCGTAAAGCCTTCGCTCACAAACAGGGCCCGTTTGCCGTTCTCCGGATGCGTACGCACCACCGGGTGCGACACCTCCTGCACCTGCGCCAACTGCCGTGCGCTCAGGTTCGGGCGCCAATTCCCCTGCTTCTGGAGCTGACCGTACTTCGCCAGATAGGAATGCACGGCCGTGCGGCCTTCGATCGCGCTGCGCAATGCGGGCGGCAGCGTGTCATAGGCCAGGTGCATGTTGGCGAACAGCGTATCGCCGCCTTCGGCCGGCAGCTCCTGCGCGTGCAGCAGCGAACCCAGGCTGGGCAGCGGCATGTACGAGATGTCGGAATGCCAGTACTTTCCCGCGTCGCCCAGCCCGATGGGTTTTCCATCCTCGACGATGTTCGACACCACCAGGATCTCCGGATGGCCCGGCAGGTGAAACTGGTGCAGCACGTGGATCATCAGCCTGCCGAACCGGCGGCTGAAATCGATGTGCTGCTGCGGAGTAATGCGCTGGTCGCGAAAGACCAGCAGATGATGATCCAGGTGCGCCTTGCGCACCCGCGCGAAATCTTCCGGGCTCAGCTCGCGGCCCAGGTCCAGGCCTATGATCTCCGCGCCCAGCGGTCCAGGCAGGGCGCGGATCTCGAACGACTGCGCGGGCGCCGCGAGGGGTTCCTCGTCTCGGCGCAGTACATTGCTTTGGGGCATCGGTCGCTCCTTTTGCGCTCGCGGCATGCGCGTGCGAATGTCGGGAAAGAACCGATTATGAAAAGCGCCACCCCCAATCTCAAACGAAGTTATCGGCTTGTCGACCAAGCTTCGTGTCATATAAGAAAGAATAAGGCCGCGGCGCCTTGCCGCGGCCTTATTCGCCCTGCATATAAGCAAAGACTCGCAAACGGCGGTTTCCCGGATCAGACCGCCGGCAGGTAGGCTTCCACCAGCTTCACCCAGTAGGTCGCGCCCACCGGCAGCAGCGCGTCGTTGAAATCGTAGTTCGGATTGTGTAGCTGGCACGGTCCCATGCCGTGATAGGTTTCGAGCCGGTGATCGCCGTCGCCATTGCCCAGGAACAGATACGCCCCCGGCACCTTTTCGAGATAAAAGGAGAAGTCTTCCGCGCCCATGAAGGGCGGCATGTCGCGCAGCACGTGCTGCGCGCCGAACGTCTGCTCGGCCACCCTGGCCGCGAACTCGGTTTCTTTTTCCCAGTTCACCAGCGGCGGATACGCGCGCACGAAATCCAGCTCGCCCGTGCCGCCGTATACCTGCGGCAGCGTCGTGGCGATGCGGCGCATGTCGGCCTCGATCTTGTCCAGCGTTTCCACGGTATACGTGCGCACCGTGCCGCGCAGCACCGCCTCGCCCGGAATCACGTTGTACGCATCGCCTGCGTGGATCTGCGTGATGGACAGCACGGCCTGCTCCAGCGGATTCTTGCTGCGGGAAATCACCGTCTGCAACGCATGCACCATATCGGCCGCCACGATGATCGGATCCACCGACGCATGCGGCTGCGCCGCGTGCCCGCCCACGCCGCGGATCACGATGTCCCAGCGGTTGCTCGAGGCCATGGTCGGCCCCGCCCGAAAGCCGAACTGGTTCACCGGCATGCCCGGCATATTGTGGATGCCGAACACCGCATCGCACGGAAAGCGCTCGAACAGGCCGTCCTCCATCATGGCGCGCGCGCCCGCGTTGCCGCCTTCCTCGGCCGGCTGGAAGATGAACACCACCGTGCCGTCGAAATTGCGATGCGTGGCCAGATACTGCGCCGCGCCCAGCAGCATGGTGGTGTGCCCGTCATGTCCACAGCCGTGCATGCGGCCGCTGACGGTGGACTTGTGCGCGAACAGGTTGTGCTCCGGCATCGGCAGCGCATCCATGTCCGCGCGCAAGCCTATCGTCTTCTTGCCGCTGCCCGCGCGCAGAACGCCCACCACCCCGGTTTTCCCCAGGCCCGTGTGGACTTCCAGCCCCCATTTGCGCAGCCGCTCGGCCACCAGCGCGGAAGTGCGGGTTTCGTTGAACGCCAGCTCGGGATGGGCATGGATGTCGCGGCGCAATTCGGTGAGCTCGCCGTGCGCGCGCTCGATTTCGGCAATAGTCTTCATGGCTGTGGATAAGTTGGGTGCGAGATGGTTCGTTTTAGCACGCGTGCCGGCGGCTGAACATCGTCCTGTTCAGCCGCCCCGGGCCAGTATCTTGTACAGATGCGAGCGCGCGATACCCAGTTTCTCGGCCGCCTTTTTCTTGTTGCCTCCCGTTTCCGCGACGGCGCGCAACACCGCGTGGTAGGCGAGCTCGTCGAGCCGGCCCGTCCGGACCGGCGCCGGCGCCGGTGGAATTTCCGCTTCTCCCGCGGCATTGCGCTCGAAGTCCTGCACGCGCAGTTCTTCCATGTCGCAGAACACCAGCGCTTCCTCCACGCGCTGGCGGAGCTGGCGGACGTTGCCGGGCCAATCGCGGTTGGCCAGGTAGCGGATGACGTCGCCGCTGATGCGCGGCACCGGCATGCCATTGCGGCGGCAGAAACCGTGCACGAAGTGCTGCAGGAGCTCGGGAATGTCCTCGCGCCGATGGCGCAGGGCAGGGATGCGCAGCACGACGCCGCTCAGGCGGTAATACAGATCCAGTCGGAATCGCTCGGCGTCGGCAACCGCATGCTCTCGCGGCGCACGATCGAGGCGGAAAGCCTGCTGCTGCATGGCGCTCTGCCTCATGAGGTCGATGGCGTCCTGACGCGGTTCGGCTTTCCAATGGGGCCGTTCGCCATGACCGACATGGCGGGCGTCGATGTGAACTGGCGCACCCGCAAGGCGCGCGGACTGCCGCTTGCCATCGCCGACGCGATCTGCGAAGCGGGACGCCTGGGCCAGAAGACCGGCAAAGGCTACTACCGCTACGCGCCAGGAAGCCGCGCGCCCATTCCCGATCCGCAAGTGCAAGCTCTCATCGAGGGCATCGCGCAGACCGCGGGCATCGAGCGGGAGTCTTTTTCCGATACCGAGATACGGGAACGGCTGCTGTACCCCATGATCAACGAAGGCGTGCGCATCCTCTCCGAAGGCGTCATCCGCCGCGCCAGCGACATCGATGTGGTATGGCGGTACGGGTACGGCTGGCCCGCGGCCAGCGTGGGGCCCATGCGCTACGCGGACGAGGCAGGGCTGGTCGCGGTCTGCGACGCACTGGATCGCATGGCGCGCAAGACAGGGCGAGAGTCGCTGGTGCCGCATCCCTTGCTGCGCGAACTGGCCGCAACAGGCCGCAGCCTGGCCGCGCAGCCGGTTCCGGAAAAAACGCCGATATCCTCCTGACGCCTCAAGCCCGTCCGCTCGCCGCTATGCCCCCATATCATTCAAATGACATGCACTCATATGCCCCGGCGCGATCTGCCTCAGCAGCGGCCGCTCCGCCTTGCAGCGCGGCATGGCATGCGGGCATCGCGGATGGAAGGCGCAGCCGGAGGGCGGATCCAGGGGCGAGGGCAGTTCGCCCTGGATGGGCTGATAGGCGCGGCGGCCCGTCGCGAGCGTGGGCAATTCCTTGAGCAGGGCCTGGGTATAGGGGTGGTTGGCGCGCAGGAATACGTCGTCCGTGGTCGCCAGCTCCACGATGCGGCCGAGGTACATGATGGCCACCCGGTCGGACACGTGGCTCACCACGCCCAGGTTGTGGCTGATGAACAGGTACGTCAGGTTCAGTTCTTCGCGCAGCCGGGCGAACAGGTTCAGCACCTGCGCCTGGATGGATACGTCCAATGCCGCCACGGCCTCGTCGCACACGATGACGGAGGGCTTGAGCGCCAGCGCCCGTGCGATGCCGATGCGCTGGCGCTGGCCGCCCGAGAACTGGTGCGGATAGCGCTGCGCGAAAGCGGGGTCCAGCCCCACCTGCCGCATCAGCGCGGCCACGTAATCGGCCTGCTCGCGCCGGGACACCAGCCTGTGCGCCACGGGCGCTTCGCCGACGATGTCGCGCACGCGCATGCGCGGATTGAGCGAGGCCTGGGGATCCTGGAAGATCATCTGCACGCCCAGTTCGTAGGCCCGCCGCTCGGGTCCGTGCATTTCCGCGACGGATACGCCGCGATAGCGCAGTTCGCCGGCCGTAGGCGGCAGAATGCCCGACACCACACGGCCCAGGGTGGACTTGCCGCAGCCGGACTCGCCCACGATGCCCAGCACTTCGCCGGGCCGGACTTCCAGGTCCACGCCGGCCACGGCATGCACCACCTGCGTGCGCAGCCCTGCCCCCAGCAGATTGGCGATGCGCGCCGCGAGGTCCAGCGGCTGCACGAAGCGCAGCTCGAGGCCGGAAAGCGCCAGGATGGGCATGTCGGATGTGCGTTCGGCGCTCATGGATTCCGCGGTCCTCCGGCATGCCAGCAGCGCACCCATTGCCCGGGCCGCACCTGTTCGGGCTGCGGCTCGGCCAGACAGGCGTCGGTCGCCCGCGGACATCGCCCGCGGAATGCACAGCCCCGGGGTAGATTCAGCAGGGAAGGCGTCATGCCGGGTATCTGCATGAGCGGCCGGCCCCGCGATTCCGGGGTGGGAATAGAGGCGATGAGTCCATGCGTATAAGGGTGCATGGGATGCCCGATGACGTCCGCGGTACTGCCCGTCTCGACCACGCGGCCGGCATACATCACGGCCACGCGGTCGGCCAGGCCGGCCACCACCGCCAGGTCGTGGGTGATCCAGATGAGCGCGGTGCCCGTCTCGCGGCAGAGTTTCTGCACCTCGAACAGAATCTGGCCCTGGATGGTCACGTCCAGCGCCGTCGTCGGCTCGTCAGCGATGATCAGGCGCGGCGAATTCAGCAGAGCGATGGCGATCGCCACGCGCTGGCGCATGCCGCCCGAGAGCTGGTGCGGGTAGGCGCGCAGGCGTTCCTCGGGCGCCGGAATGCCCACCATGGAAAGCGTCTGCAACGCCCGCTGGCGCGCCTGTTCGCGCGAGACGCGGGCATGGGCGCGCACGGCCTCGATCATCTGCGTGTCCACGCGCAGCACCGGATTGAGCGTCATCATCGGATCCTGGAAGATCATCGCGATGTCGCGTCCGCGCAAGGCGCGCCATTGCTCGGCCGACGCATGGCGCAGATCCTCGCCGTTGAAGCGGATCTCGCCGTCCACCACGCGGCCCGGCTCGTCGAGCAGCCCGATCAGCGAAAACCCCGTGATGCTCTTGCCGGAGCCCGACTCGCCCACCAACCCCAGGATCTCGCCGGGCGCGAGCGTGAGATCCACGCCATCCACCGCCTTGACCACGCCCGCACGGGTGAAGAAATGCGTCCTCAGCCCGCGCACTTCGAGAATGGGCGCGGCGCCAGACGGGTTTTCCACGGCATGCGCGTTCATCTTCCTCCCCCTCAGTTCACATTGCGCGGATTGAGCACGTCGCGCAGGTGATCGCCCACCAGGTTGATGGCGATAATGGCCAGCGCCAGCGCGATGCCCGGGAAGAAGGAAATCCAGTACTGTCCGGAAAGCAGGTACTCGAAGCCGTTGTAGATCAGCATGCCCAGCGAGGGCTCCGTCACCGGCACCCCCACGCCCAGAAAGGAGAGGGTGGCTTCCAGCGCGATGGCATGCGCCAGGTCGATAGTGGCGATGACGATGAGCGGCGGCATGCAATTGGGCAGCACGTGCCTGAACAGCACCCGCCCCCAGGACAGGGACATGCAGCGCGCCGCCTCCACGTATTCCTTGCCCCGCTCCACCAGCGCGGCGCCGCGGGCCGCCCGCGCGAAATACGCCCATTGCACGACAATGAGCGCGATGATCACCTTGTCCACACCCTTGCCCAGGATGGCCAGCAGTATCAGCGCCACCAGGATGGCCGGAAAGGAAAGCTGGATATCCACAATGCGCATCAGCAGCGCGTCGATGCGGCCGCCGAAATAAGCCGCGATCAGACCCACCGTCGCGCCGATGCCGAAGGCGGCCAGCACCGACACGCTGGCCACCAGCAGGCTGGTGCGCATGCCGTAGAGAATCGCCGAGAACAGATCGCGCGCCAGGCCGTCGGTGCCCAGCCAGTAGCGCATGGCGCCGTCGCCGCTCTCGCTGCCCGGCGGCAGCTTGGAGTCCAGGATGTCCAGCGAGGCGAGGTCGTAGGGATTCTGCGGCGCGATCCAGGGCGCCAGCAGCGCGGCGCCCACGACGACGACCAGCATCGCCAGCCCCAGCACCGCAAGCTTGCTGGCGAAGAAATCGCCGGCAACGCGGCGCCACGGCGGAACCTCGGGCGCGGCCGGCGCTTCGGCGGCGGGAACGGCGGGTTGGTTCATCGTCGGCTATCCAGGCGAACGCGGGGATCCAGCACCGTGTAGATGATGTCCACCACGAGATTCAGCATGACCAGGAAAAACACGATCAGCAGCAGATACGCCACCACCACCGGACGGTCCAGCGTGATGATGGAATCGATGAGCAGCTTGCCCATGCCGGGCCAGCGGAACACCGTTTCCGTCACCACCGCGAAGGCCATCACCTGACCGAATTCCAGCCCGGCCACGGTCACCACCGGAATCAGGATGTTCTTCAGCAGGTGCACGCCCAGCACCCGGCCTTCGGACAGGCCCTTGGCGCGCGCGAACTTGATGTAATCCATGGGCAGCGACTCCCGCGTGGCGGCGCGCGTCACGCGGATGATGACCGCGCTCTTGGCGAACGCAAGCGTGGCCGCGGGCAGCGCCAGGCTCTTCCAGCCGTCCAGCGTCAGCACACTGAGCTGCAGTCCGCCGATGTCCACCGTATCGCCCCGGCCGCCGGCCGGCACCCAGCCCAGCATCACCGCGAAAATCATGATGACCATGAGGCTGACCCAGAAATTGGGCAGGGAAAACCCCAGCACCGAGCCGGTCATGATGAGACGCGACGCCGGCGCCTTGGGCTTGAGCCCTGCCCGTATGCCCAGCGGCACCCCGATCAGCACCGACAGCAGCATGGCCACCGTGGCCAGTTCCACCGTGGCCGGCATGCGCTCCAGGATGAGCCGCATGGCCGGCTCGCCCGTGAGGAAACTATTGCCGAAATCGCCGCGCACCGCCTGGCTCATGAAAATCAGGTACTGCCGCCAGAGCGGCAGGTCCAGGCCCAGCGAGGCGCGGATGGCGGCGCGCTGCGCTTCCGTGGCTTCCGGGCTGGCCAGCATCGACACCGGATCGCCCACCATGTAGATGCCGACGAAGACCAGCGCCGACATGACGAGCATGACGACGATGGTCTGCAGCAGCCTTCTTACGATCGTCGCAAGCACGAATAAACGTCCGTCCCGCCTATTTCTTCAGCGTGGCATTGGCCGCCAGCGTGACCTGGTCGGGACGGCCCTCGTAGCGGATGTCGTTCTTCATTGCCCAGACCGACAGCTCGAAGTGGATGGGCAGCATGGCGTAATCGTCCATCGCCATATTGCTGGCCGTGGCCAGCATCTGCGCGCGCTTGGCGTCGTCCATGGTGGCCGAGGCTTCGCGCACCAGATCGTCCATCTTCGGATTCGAATAGCGGCTGCGGTTGGTCGTGCCTTCTCCCGCGTCGGGGTTGCGCGTCATGAGCAGCGAACGCAGCGGATTCGACATTTCGCCGCTGGTCGCCGACCAGCCGGCCAGGTAGGCAGAGAACTGGTAGCTGTCGCGGTTCTTGAAAAAGACCGGAGGCGCCATCGCGTCCACCGTGGTCTTCACCCCGACCCGCGTCCACATGGAGGCGATCGCCTGCGCCACCTTGGAATCGTTCACGTAGCGTCCCGACGGCGCCCCCAGCGTAATCGAGAAGCCATTCGGATAGCCGGCCTCCTTGAGCAGCGCCTTGGCCTTTTCCACGTCGGGCTTGGGCGCCTTGGAATGTTCCTTGGACGTGCCGAACATGGGATAGGGCAGCAGATTGCCGGCCGGCAGCGCCACGCCGCCCATCACACGGTCCACCAGCGCCTGGCGGTTGATCGCCATCGACAGCGCCTCGCGCACGCGCTTGTCCTTCAGCGGGTTCTTTTCCGTGCCCTGGATGCCCGGCGACGGCTCGGCATATTGGTCCAGCGCCACATACACCACGCGCACCGAAGGCGTTTCCTCCACGTGCAGCTTCTTGTCGGCCTTCAGCTTGGGCAGGTCGTCGGTGGGCGGATCCTCGATCAGGTCCACATCGCCCGCCAGCAGCGCCGCCACGCGCGCCGCCGCATTGGTAATGGGACGATAGATCACCTTGTCCCACACCGGCTTCTTGCCCCAGTAATTGTCATTGCGCGCCAGCACGAACTCCGCGCCGCGCTTCCACGACACGAACTTGTACGGCCCGGTGCCGACCAGGCCGTCGCCGCTGTTGAGCTCGGTGGTCGTCTTGCCTTCCGGCGCGGGCCCCGAGGCCGCCTTCTTCGACAGGATCGGAAGCTGCGCCAGGTTCACCAGCAGATTGGGCGCGAGCTGCTTGGTGGTAATGCGCACCGTCGTCGGGTCCACCGCCTCGGTCTTGGCCACGTCCGCGAGATACAGCGTGAAAGGCGAGGGGCTGTTGGGCACCTTCGGCACGCGATCGTACGTGAACACCACGTCTTCCGCGGTAAACGGCGTGCCGTCGGAGAACTTCACATTGGGCCGCAGCTTGAACGTCCAGACCTTGCCGTCCACCGTCCAGGACTCCGCCAGCGCCGGCACGGGCTTGAGCTGGGAATCCGTGGCCACCAGCGTATCGAAAATCGTCTGGGAGATCTGCGTGTTCGGCGTGAGGGCGTGATACTGCGGATCCATCGAAGACGGCTCCGTCTTCAATCCGATCACCAGATCGCGGGCCACGGCCGGACCCGCCGCGCCCCAGGCCATAGCCACTGCGGCTGCGCCACAGGCCACCACACGCGAAAACCGAGATGCCATTGTGATCTCCCTGGATGGTTTCGAATTGTGAAGCTGGGCCCACATTAACCACCAAACAAGGCACGGCGCAACCCGTTATATTCCCTTATTGTTATCACCCCTGATTCTGATCCGCCCCCTATGTCCGCCCAAGCCCCCATCGCCGCCATCGCCACTGCACCAGGCCGGGGAGGAATCGGCGTCGTGCGCGTCTCCGGGGCGGACCTCACCGGGCTGGTTCGGCGCCTCTTCCAGCGCGACCTCGCCCCGCGCCACGCCTACTACCTGCCGTTCAGGAACGACGCGGGAGAACTGCTGGACGAAGGCATCGCGCTCTATTTCCGCGCCCCGCATTCCTACACGGGCGAAGACGTGCTCGAACTCCAGGGCCACGGCGGCCCCGCCGTGTTGCGCCGCGTGCTTGAACACTGCCTGGCCGCCGGCCGCGACCTCGGCATCCGGCTCGCCGAGCCCGGCGAATTCACCCGCCGGGCATTCCTCAACGACCGCATGGACCTCGCCCAGGCCGAGGCCGTCGCCGACCTCATCGACGCCTCCTCCGCCGCCGCGGCCCGCGGCGCCGTGGCCTCGCTCTCCGGCGAATTCTCCCGCCGCGTCAATGCGCTTTCCGAGCGCATCATCCACCTGCGCATGCTGGTCGAGGCCACCCTGGACTTTCCCGAGGAAGAAATCGACTTCCTCGAAAAATACCAGGCCCGCCCCACGCTGGACGCGCTCGCCGCCGACCTCGGCCACCTCATCGCCCAGGCCCGCCAGGGCGTCATCCTGCGCGAGGGCCTGCACGTCGTCCTGGCCGGGCAGCCCAACGTCGGCAAATCCAGCCTGCTCAACGCGCTGGCCGGCGACGACATCGCCATCGTCACCCCCATCGCCGGCACCACCCGCGACAAGGTCGTCCAGGAAATCCACATCGACGGCGTGCCGCTGCACATCGTCGACACCGCCGGCCTGCGCGACACCGACGACACCGTCGAAAGCATCGGCATCGCCCGCACCTGGCAGGAAATCGAACGCGCCGACCTCATCCTGCACCTGCAGGACGCCACCCAGCCCGGCGGCGAGCTCGACGCCCAGATCACCGCCCGCCTGCCGGCTCACACCCCCGTGCTCAAGGTCTATAACAAGATCGACCTCTTATCCACATCATTATCCACACCCTTTTCCCCAGGGCCGGGCGAGCTCGGCATCTCCGCCAAGAGCGGCCAGGGCCTGGACGCCCTGCGCGCCGAACTCCTCAAAATCGCCGGCTGGAACCCCGGCGCCGAATCCCCCTGGCTCGCCCGCGAACGCCACCTCCTCGCCCTGCGCCAGGCCGCCGAGCACCTGGACATCGCCGCCGAACACGCCAGTCAGGACGACCGCGTGCTCGACCTCTTCGCCGAAGAGCTTCGGCTCGCCCATGAAAGCCTGTCGGCGATCACGGGGAAATTCACCAGCGATGATTTGCTGGGGGAGATTTTTTCGAGTTTCTGCATCGGGAAGTAATGCCCAACCCATGCCCGCCCGCATCCGCCCCGCCGCCGCCGACGTTCCCGCCATCGAGGGGCTCGTGGCCGAAGCCTATGGCCCCTGCGTCGCCAGCCTCGGCGTGGAACCGGGGCCCCTGCACGACGACTATGCAGCGCGGGTGAAAGCCGGGCAGGCTCATGTGCTGGAAATGGAACCGGGCACGATCTCCGGACTGCGTTTGATGCACAGACGCGCAGGATAAAAAGCGATTATTTACTCATACCAAGCGTTTGCTCGCAATTTATCAGCCCTGCGGCTCCGCGCGTAGAACCGGCTTTTCGGCTTACCACGCCCCCCGCGAGAACTGCCGCGCGCCGAACTTTTCCCGCGCGCGGCGGTTGCTGGCCAGGGATTTCTCATATACCGACGCGGGGCGGATCTGGCGCGCGATGACGTAGCCGGTGATGCAGGCCAGCATCAGCGGCAGCATGACTTCGTAGCTCAGCGTCATTTCGAAGATCATGAGTATGGACATGAGAGGCGCATAGGTGGTGGCGGCGAGCAGCGCCCCCATGCCAACCACGGCGTAGCTGGACACGGCCGACAGGTCGCCGGTGGGAAGCAGGGCGTGCAGGCCCATGGCGTACAACGCGCCCAGCGCCGCGCCTACGAACAGGGTGGGGGTGAACACACCGCCGACCGCGCCGGAGCCGGCGCTGGCGCCGGTGGCGATGATTTTCAGCACCAGGATGGCGGCCACGGCCTGCCAGGCCCAGTCGGTGTGCAGCATGCTGTTGACCACGCTGTAGCCATTGCCCCAGACCTCGGGGTTGTAGACCGAGATGGCTCCCACGATCAGGCCGCCCAGCGCCATGCGCGCCCACAACGGAAAGGGCAATCTGTGGAAGAGGGCGCGGGCGAAGTCCAGGAACCGCAGGAATTGCGGGGCGACCAGGCCGGCGATGAGGCCCAGGCCCAGGTAGTTCACCACTTCCCAGCCCGAGACGAAATCGAAGGGCGGCATGTGGAAGACGGCGTCGTAATGCAGGATCTGGCGTGTGACGATGTTGGCGACCACGGAAGAAACGATCAACGGGACCAAGGTCACGGACGAGATCGCGCCATAGACGATTTCCGAGATGAAGATCGCGCCGGCGATGGGCGCGTTGTAGGCGGAGGTGATGCCGGCGGTGGCGCCGCAGGCGACCAGCAGGCGCAGGTGGCGGGGCGGCAGGATGAGGAACCTGCCGCAGAGCGAGGAAAACATGGCGGCCAGCTGCACCATGGGGCCTTCGCGGCCGATGGATGCGCCCGACCCGATCGAGAAGAGCGAGGAGAGGCTGCGCGCCACGGTCTGCCGGAACCCGATGACGCCGCGGCCCACGGAAATGGCTTCCATATAGTCGGCCGCGCCGCGCCGCGGCAGCCACCGGGCGGCGGATTGCAGGATCAGGCCCGCGATCACGCCCCCGATGGCGGGCAGCAGCAGGCGCTCCCAGGGCCCGAAGTTGCGGGCCAGCTGCACCATGCCATGCGCCTCTCCGCTGCCGCCCAGCAGGATCTGCCCCCAGGCCAGCATTTCGCGGAATACCACGGTGGCCAGGGCGCCCAACAAGCCCATCACGGCGGCGGCGCACAGCGTGACCGGCAGGTTGTCGGCCAGGAGGCGGGTGCGCAGCCACAGCACCCAGAGCGGTTTTCGGATTCGGATTTGTGTAGGCATGGCCGGAATTCTAAGGCCAGACCCTGCCGCGCATGCGCCGGTTTTCACCCGGGCGGCAACCCCCGCCGCCCGCGCCGGCAAGCCGCAACATGGCGCCGGAAAGCGGCTAAACCCATGGCGCGCCCTGTGGATAACTACTAGGGCGGCCAGTTGTGCACAGCTTGTGGAGGCAAGTTGAACAAGCAGGCATTTTGACCCGGGTCCAAAATCTTGTTCAACTTCGGCCTTTTCCCCACACAGAGTTCTTGCACAGCGAATTTCGGCCGCAAGCTTATGAAAAAAAACGGGTTTTCAGGGTTAAGGTAGTTATCCACAGCCCTTATTAATCATTAGTCTTTATATACAGAGAAATAAAGGGAAAAGACAAACATGCTCTCCCATCCCAGCCATCCACACCCCGGGGAACCCCGCCCATGCGTATCCTGCTGATCGAAGACGAAGCCGAACTTGCCCGCTGGCTTTCGCGCAGCCTGGCCCGGCACGCGGGCTTCGTTGTGGAATGGGCAGATGACGGGCTGCTGGCCGAAAGAAGATTGGCCATGGAAGAATTCGATGCCGTCATCCTGGATCTGGGACTGCCCGGCATGGATGGCCATTCTTTGCTGGCGAAGATTCGCGCGCGGGACGACCGTACGCCGGTGCTGGTCCTGACCGCGCGCGATTCGCTGGCCGAACGGATCGGAACCCTTCATGAAGCGCGGACGACTTCCTGCCCAAACCTTTTGTCCTGGAAGAATTGGAGGCGCGGCTGATCGCCCTTATCCGGCGCAGCCGCGGCAGGGAGCACCCGCGGCTCACCCTGGGCAACCTCGTTTTCGATACGGCCGGGCAAAAATTCACGGTGCGCGGCGTGCCCTTGCAGTTGTCGCCACGCGAGCATTCGGTACTGCGCGTGCTCATCCAGAAGAGCGGCGAACCCATCAATAAACAGCAGATTCTCGACCGCATCGTGACGGACGACGCCGACATCAACCTGGAGGCCATCGAAGTGGCAGTCCACCGTCTGCGCAAGAAGCTGGCCGATACCGGGGTACAAATCGTGACGATGCGAGGCATGGGTTACAGCCTGGAGAACGCTGTTGAAAACCCGTAGTCCGGAAAAAAAGCGCGCGCGCACCCTCAAGACCCAGCTTCTGTGGTGGCTGATTCCCACCCTGGTGCTGCTCATGGCTGCGGCGCTCTGGCTGTCGAACCAGCAACTGCGCAACCAGGTCGACATGGCCTACGACCGCTCACTTGCCGGAGCGCTGCGCGCCATCGACCACAACATATCCACAGCCAGCGGCGGCCTGGCCATGGAGCAGCCCTACCTGATGCTGGAATTTTTCGAGCTCACGGCCAACGGCAACGTGTATTACCGGGTAGCGACCGAGGACGGGCTGGCCGAGATCGGCAGCCCGGGCCTGCCGCTGCCCAGCCGCCCGCTGGTGTCGGGCGAACCCCAGTTCTTCGATTCCACTTACCTGGGCACGCCGGTGCGGGTGGCGGCGCTGGCGCGGCCGATGGATCCGCCGCTCTACGCCAATAAAGGGGGCCGGGTAATAGTACAGGTGGCGGAGGGGCTGGAAACCCGGGACGCGTTCATCAACCGGGCGTTGTGGCGCTCGGTGGAGCGCGACGTAGCCATGATCGTCATCAGCGTGCTCGCGGTGATTTTGGGCGTCTTCATGGCCTTGCGCCCCCTGGAGCGGCTGCGCGAGGAGGTGGAAGGGCGCTCCTCGGACGATTTAAGCCCTGTCAGCGCGTTTGACATGCCGGGTGAGGTCCTGCCCCTCATCTCGGCCATCAATCGCCACATGGACCGTTTTGCGGCCCAGGCGAGGGTCCAGCGGCAGTTCCTGGACGACGCCTCGCACCAATTGCGCACGCCTTTATCGGTTTTGCGGACCCAGACCGCCTACGCCCTGCGCGAAACCGACCCCCAGGAGGTCCGTACGGCCCTCCTGGCGATGCAGGAGGGCCTGGACAGGGCCGTGCGCACCACCAACCAGATGCTGGCCCTGGCGCGCGCCAAGGACGCTTCCATGACCGAAGGCGGCTTTACCCCCGAACCGGTGGACCTGTCCGAGCTGGCGGACGCGGTGATCCGTACCCATTTGCCATCCATCCGGGCCAGGCAGGTGGATCTGGGGCTGGAAGGCGCGGACAGCCCCGTGATCGTGAGCGGGGCGGAATGGCTGTTGCGGGAAGCGGTCAGCAATCTGGTGGACAACGCCATCCGCTATACCCCGGAAGGCGGCGAGGTGACGGTGCGGGTCGAGTCCGGGCCGGGCCGGGCATGTCGGCCCAGGATATCGCCCAGGCCTGCGTCCGCTTCCGCCGGGGCGCCTCGGGCAAGAACAAGTCCGGCGCCGGCCTGGGCCTGGCCATCGTGGGAACGATATGCCAGATACTCGGCGCCGAACTGATGCTGGAAAACCGCCAGCCCGGTCCCGGGCTGCGCGCGGCCCTGGTGTTTACCCTAGGATCGGAACCGGATATTGCAACGCATCAGAAAATCGGCATGGCTTGAAAGGGTTTGGAAAGCTTCGATTCGGTACGGTTGCGTCCGCCGGGCATGGGCGCGCAATGCGCCTCCCGTTCAGAAAACCGATAATTGGAGACCGCAGGAATGCAGACCAGCCTGAAGTTTCGCCTTGCCGCCATCGCGGCGCTGGGCGCCCTCTCCCTGTCCGTGGGAGCCGCCAGGGCCGCGGACGAGCCCCGCCGTCCCGAATGTATCGCCCCGGCGCAGCCGGGCGGCGGCTTCGACCTCACCTGCCGCCTGGCCACGGAGGGCCTCAAGCATAGCGGCGCCCTCAAGAGCGCCATGCGCATCGTCTACATGCCTGGCGGCATCGGGGCGGTGGCCTACAACAACATCGTGGCCCAGCACCCCAACGAGCCGGGCACCATCGTGGCGTTCTCGGGCGGCTCGCTGCTGAACCTCGCTCAGGGCAAATTCGGCAAGTACAACGTCAATGACGTGCGCTGGCTGGCGGGCATCGGCAGCGACTACGGCGTGGCCGTGGTGCGCAACGATTCGCCCTATACCGACCTGAAGAGCCTCATGGAAGCCTTCAAGCAGGATCCCACCAAGATCGTGCTGGGCGCCGGCGGCACCGTGGGCAGCCAGGACTGGATGAAGGCCGCGCTGACCGCCAAGGCGGCCGGGGTGGATTTCAAGAAAATGCGTTTTGTTGCCTTCGAGGGCGGCGGCGAGGCCGTCACCGCGCTGCGCGGCGGACACATCCAGGCTTACATGGGCGATGCGGCCGAGGCTTTCACCATGCTCGAAGGCGGCGCGCCGATCCGCGTGCTGGCGGTGTTCAACAACGAGCGCCTGCCGGGCAAGCTGGCCTCGGTGCCCACGGCCAAGGAACAGGGCTACGACATCGTCTGGCCTATCATCCGCGGCTTCTACGTGGGGCCGCAGGTGTCCGATGCCGACTACAAGTTCTGGGTCGATGCGTTCAACAAGGCCCTGGCGTCGCCCGAATTCGCCAAGCTGCGCGAACAGCAGGGCCTGTTCCCCTTTGACAAGACCGGCCCCGAGCTCGACGCCTACGTGAAAGACCAGGTCAAGCAGTACACCGAGCTGGCCGAATCCTTCGGGCTGGTCCGCAAGTAAGCGCCTGCGGGCGTATCTACCGCAACGATCGCGTCCCGGGAGGACGCCCCGCCCGCCGGCCCAGCGCCGGCGGAGGGCGGCGGCCAGGTCGCGGTCCTGCAATCACGGAAGAAAGACCATGAACGATCGGATACTGGGCATCGCCGCGCTCGCGCTGGCTGCCTTCATGACCTGGGCCGGCTGGGACATCGAGGCGCCCTTTGCCTACGAACCCGTGGGGCCGCGCGCCTTTCCGCTGCTCATCGCATTGATTATCGGCCTGTGCGGCCTGCGGCTCGCCTACAAGGGCGGCAATGCGGTCGAGCCCAATCCGGCCGGGGCGAACAGCCGCATCGCCATGATGGTGCTGTACGCGGTGGCCTATGCATTCCTGTTCCAGTGGCTGGGCTTCGTTATTGCGACGCTGGTGATGACGATCTTCGTGGGCCGCCTGTTCGGCGGCGGCTGGATCAAGTGCGCCGTGGGCGGCGCCATCATGAGCGTGTTCTTTTTCCTGCTGTTCGACAAAGTGCTGGACGTGGTCCTGCCGGGTGGTCTTCTGGAGAACCTGATATGAGCGGCATTCTCGATCATCTTTCTGTTGGGTTCGGGGTCGCGTTCACCTGGACCAACCTGCTGGTGGCCGCCGTCGGGTCGTTCTTCGGCACCATGGTCGGCGTGCTGCCGGGCCTGGGGCCGATCAATGGCGTGGCCATGCTGATTCCCATCGCGTTCGCCATGAACCTGCCGCCTGAGACGGCGCTCATCCTGCTGGCGGCGGTGTATGTCGGGGCCGAATACGGCGGCCGCATCACGTCGATCCTGCTCAACGTGCCGGGCGAAGCCAGCGCCATCATGACCACGCTGGATGGCTATCCGCTGGCGCGCCAGGGGCTGGCCAGCGTGGCGCTGTCGCTGTCGGCCTGGTCGGCATTCTTCGGCGCCATCGTGTCGGTAGTGGGCATCATTGTGCTGGCTCCGTTGCTGGCGCGCTGGGCGCTGGCGTTCGGCCCGGCCGAGTACTTCGTGCTGATGGTCTTCGCCTTCTGCTGCCTGACCAGCCTGCTCGGCAAGCAGCCCGTCAAGGGCGTGCTGGCCGCCATGATCGGACTGGGCATTTCGGTGGTGGGCGTGGACGCCAACTCCGGTGTGTACCGCTACACCTTCGACTCCGTGCACCTGGCCGACGGCATCGACTTCGTGGTGGTGGTCATCGGCCTGTTCGCGGTGGCCGAAATGCTGGAAATGCTGGAGAAGGTCATGGCCGGGCACAGCGTCGAGGTCAAGCCCAGCGGCCGCAAGATCTTCAACCTGAAGGAATTGGCGCTCACCTGGTGGAGCGTGGTGCGCAGCGCCTTCGTAGGCTTTGGCGTCGGCGTGCTGCCGGGGGCGGGGGCCAGCGTGGCCGCCGCGGTGGCGTATTCGCAGGAAAAGCGCATCATCGAGGCCAAGGATCCGGAAGCCAAGTTCGGCAAGGGCGACATGCGCGGCCTGGTCGCGCCGGAAGCCGCGGCTACCGCTTCGGCCATCGGTTCCTTCGTGCCCATGCTGACGCTGGGCGTGCCGGGCTCCGGCACCACCGCGGTGATGATGGGGGCGCTGACGCTCTACAACATCACTCCCGGGCCGGTCCTGTTCGACGCCAAGCCCGAGCTGGTGTGGGGCCTCATCGCATCGCTCTTCGTGGCCAACGTGCTGCTCTTCATCATGAACGTGCCCATGGTACGCGTATTCGCCAAGGTGCTGTCGGTGCCGGGCTGGCTCATGGTGCCGGGCATTCTGTGCATCAGCTACATCGGGGTGTACGCCATCAATGCCGGCTCGTTCGACCTGCTGCTGGTGGCGGGCATCGGCACACTGGGGTACTTCCTGCGCAAGCTGGGCGTGCCCATGGCGCCCATGGTGCTCGGCGTGGTGCTGGGCGACATGATGGAGCAGAACCTGCGCCGGGCGTTGTCCATGACGGACGGCAATGTTTCCGTGCTGTTCGGCAGTCCGGTGGCCGTGGGCCTGTGGATCGCCGCCGCGCTGGTCGTGCTGGTGCCGCAACTGATGCGGCGCCTGCGCCGGCAGAAGGTGGTTGCCGCCGCCTGACCGCGGCGTGCGCAAAACGCAAGGGGCGCAGGCTCGGGCCGCGCCCCTTTTTCTTTGCCGGCCGATGGCGCGCCGCTACACTGGGCTTTTTCTCCGAGCCGTGCGAGGTCTTCATGCAGATCCTGCGCATCGTCGCCAACCTTCCCGTCGCGGACCCGGCTTCGGTCGACGCGTTCTACGGAAAACTCCTGGGACTGGATGTCGTCATGGACCACGGATGGCTACGCACCTATGCGGCAGCGGCATCCATGCGGGTGCAGTTGAGTTTCGCCAGCGAAGGCGGTTCCGGCACGCCGGTTCCGGACCTTTCCATCGAAGTCGACGACTTGCAGGCGGCGCTGGACCGGGCGCGCAAGGCGGGCATTGCGGTCGAATACGGTCCCGTCTCGGAACCCTGGGGCGTGCGGCGCTTCTACGTCCGCGACCCGGCTGGAAATCTGGTCAACATCCTCCAGCACGCGCAACGGGAGTAAGTGTCGGGCTAAAAATATGAGCCAATACTCATATGAGTATTGGCTCATATCTAGCCAGGCGGCGACTGTCGTATGGCCATGTGGATGCGGCTTGGCCGGGCCTGGACAGGCGTCAAACCCGAGCCAGATTCTCCAGCGCGGTGTCCAGCGTTTCGTCTTTCTTGGCGAAGCAGAATCGCACCAGGCCGTGGTTGGATTCCGCCGCATCGGGCTGCCGGTAGAACGCGGACACCGGAATCACCGTCACGCCATGGTTGATGGTGAGGTCGCGCGCGAAGTCGGCTTCGTTCTGGCGCGAAATATCGCTGTAATCGGCCAGCAGAAAGAAGGTGCCCGGGCTGGGCAGCGGGCGAAAACGCGTGCGCGCCAAGCCCTGGGCGAGATGGTCGCGCTTGGCCTGGTAGAAGGCGGGCAGGTCGAGGTACGGCTGCGGATCTTCCATGTATTGCGCGAGCGCATACTGCATGGGAGAGGGCACGGTGAACACCATGAACTGGTGCACTTTACGCAGCTCCGCGCTGAGCTGGCGCGCAGCGCAGCAATAGCCGATTTTCCAGCCCGTGGTGTGATACGTCTTGCCGAAGGACGAGATGACGAAGGCATGCTCGGCCAGCAGCGGGCGGCGGGAGACGCTGGCGTGCGGCTTGCCGTCGAACACGATGTGCTCGTAGACCTCGTCGGACACCAGCAGCACGCCGGTGTCGCGCACGATGGTTTCCAGCGCGTCCAGGTCGGATTCGTCGAGCACGGCGCCGGTGGGATTGTGGGGGAAGTTCAGCATCAGCAGGCGGGTGCGCGAGGTGATGGCGTCGCGCACGCGCTGCCAGTCGATGCGGTAATAGGGATCGTCGCGCGTGGGCGCGCGCAGCGGCACCGGCACGGCGGTGCCGCCCGCCAGGCGGATGGCGGGCAGGTAGGAGTCGTAGCAGGGCTCGATGACGACGACTTCATCGCCGCTGTTCACCGCGGCCAGCACGGTGGCCATCAGGGCCTCGGTAGCGCCGCTGGTCACGGTGATTTCCGTTTCGGGATCGTAGGCATGGCCGTACAGATTGCGCACCTTGGCGGCAATGGCTTCGCGCAGCGGCGCGACGCCGGGCATGTAGGGATACTGGTTGTGGCCCTGGGCCATGGCCTGGGTCACCAGGGCGCACAACGCCGGATCGGGATCGAAATCGGGAAAGCCCTGGCCCAGGTTGATGGCCTTGTGCTCGATGGCCAGGCGGCTCATGACGGTGAAGATAGTGGTGCCTACGTCGGGAAGTTTGGATCGGATCATGGTCGGCGCTTATGGAAACGCGGGATGCGGCTGAAGTTTCCGTAAGTATCCCACTAACTCATAATTCGTTTTTTCATGAGCTTATCGGCTCGCGTGGAAGTCAACGTGGCGCAACGGCGGATGTACGAGAGAGTAGGGGGCGGGTTCCTGATTGCGCTTGCGGGCGCGCTGGCGGCGGTGTGGATCCACATGCCTTTGCCCTGGATGCTGGGCGCGCTGCTGGCCACGGCGGCCACCCGGATCTCCGGCGTGGGCACGGCGTGTCCGCGGGTGGCGCGCAACGCGGGGCAATGGGTCATCGGCACCTCGCTCGGGCTTTACTTCACGCCGCAGGTCGTGGGCCACATCGGCGTCAATGCCGGCTCCATCGCGGTGGGCATGCTGTTCGCGCTGGGGTTGGCTTTCCTGGGGACGGCGCTGCTGCTGCGCTTCACCGACGCGGACTTCAAGACGGCATGGTTCGCCTCGGCCATCGGCGGCGCAAGCGAGATGGCCAATCTGGCGGAGCGGCATGGCGCGCGCATTGACCGGGTCGCCACCGCGCACAGCGTGCGCGTGCTGCTGGTGGTGGTGGCGGTGCCGTTCGTTTTCCAGTGGTGGGGCGTGACAGGCATCGATCCCACCATTCCCGGACCACGCGCCGTCGACGCAGCGGGCCTGTCTTTGCTGGTGGCGCTTACCAGCGTTGCCGGCATGCTGTTCATGCGATGGAATCTTCCCAATCCCTGGGTGCTCGGGCCCATGTTCGCGGCCATGGCCCTGACGGCCAACGACGTGGAATTGTCCGCCTTGCCCGAGTATGTGCCCAAGGCCGGCCAGCTTCTCATCGGCTGGTCTTTGGGAGATAGGTACCGTCCCGATTTCTTTCGCGCCGCTCCCCGTTTTATTGCTGTGGTGGCGGCCTACACCGTGCTCGCCCTGGCGCTGGCTTTCGGGCTGGGCGCATTGCTGTCGCTCTGGTCCGCGGCTCCCGCGCCCACGCTGATCCTGGGCACCACGCCCGGCGGCATCGCCGAAATGGCCATCACGGCTAAAGTGCTGCAGCTTGGCGTGCCCATCGTGACGGCTTTTCACGTGACGCGCATGGTGTTCGTGGTGCTGGTGACGGGGCCGGTCTACGCCCTGCTGCAGAAGCGCAGGATTGCGGCCCGCGAGTGAAAAAAAACGACATTGGGGAAAACAACTATATGACTCGGTAATGCGGCGTGAGTATGCTGGTCGCGCAGTTGATTCAAGCAGCGCGCGGACTGGCTCTGCTGCCGAGCGGTTCTGCCAGGACGCAGTAGCAACGCAGGTAACCCTACCCGTCGTTCAGTTCTCCCGGCGTCCTTGATTCATTGCATTTCGTGTTATTTACAGGACGCTAGAGAAAATGGCTCAGAAGGGCAAAGTTAAGTGGTTCAACGCTGACAAGGGCTACGGCTTCATTACGCCGGATGCGGGCGGAACCGATGTTTTCGCACACTTTTCCGCTATCCAGGGCCGCGGCTACCGCAGCCTGAACGAGGGTCAGGAAGTCGAATTCGAAGTCAAGGATGGTCCGAAAGGACCTCAAGCGGCCGACATTCGCCCGCTCTAAATCGGGAAATCCCAATTTCCCGTCAGCCAGGCCTGGTCCTGGCCACAACGCCCCAAGATCGGCAACGGTCTGGGGCGTTGTTTCATTCCGGCCTCTTTATCACTGTCCGGTGGCCGCGCCCGACCTGTCCATGCGCGGCATAGGAGGCTGCAGCGCGTGGGGCATGGGGTGCATCAGGCGCACCATTTCCTGGCGGTTTTTTCAAGGCCGGTAACCAGGCTTCAACAGGCTCGCCTGGCCGAGCGTAAGCACGCACTAACGCCGATCCTGTGCAGCGGCAAAAACCGGCCCAACCTCTGGATAACTTTGTGGATAATTTTCGCTGAACTTTGCTTCGCCCCAGGGGAGAGGACGAGATTCCGGGCGGGGCCGGTGGCTGCGGGAGGGGAGTTTTGCACAATTTTGGCGAGTGGCGTTACGGCAGCGCAGAGCCGCCGGCGGGCTTGTTGCGCGTTGCGGCCAGGTCGCCCGAATCGGCCCGCCAGGGCCGAGTTTTCATAGGGAAAATCGGCTTTTTCAGGCTTCGGCACAGGCATCCGGAAGGACCGGCAACGGCTGGGCGCAGGAGCGCCGTGAGCGGCGCGTAGGGGTCTTGACGGGGGTATTGTTCACAAAGATATCCCCAAGCGTTTTCTGCACAGAATTAAGCCCTGGATGGCTCGAACAGGATGGTTCAGCCTGTGGATAGAAATGGGGATACGTCTAGCCTTGCCTGGGGTGTCTCGGGCGTGGATGGGGGTTCCCCATGAAATGCAGCGATACAGCCTGCGGCTTAATGAGATCCGCAGGGACGAATTTGCGTCGCTCGCTGGCATGCGCCGGAAAGGCAGGGTGAAACCGGGAAGTCGGCTTATCCACAATGACTGGTGGAAAAGTCATGCGGCGGCTCAGCCATATGGATGATGGCGCGGCCAGGTTGGCGGGCGCACCATATTGAACGGTTTTGGAACGCATATAGCGGAGGGAATGAGGATTCGTCATTCGACTCGCTATCCTGCCGATAGTTCCGGTCGATTATGACGATAGCGAGACACGTAGCGTGTTCGCCTTCCCGCCCAGCAGCTGTTAGCGCCGGTGTAATAC
>NZ_LHSJ01000240.1:0-5323 GCF_001270295.1 Achromobacter sp. DMS1
GCGGAACGCGCCGCCGATGGCGCCGGCCGCGTTGGCCAGCACCCGGCGCGAGATGCGGTTCAGCCCGGCCACGTCGGTCACGGAATACATCATGGCGATGTCGGAAGGGCCGACGTAGGGCGCCACGTTGCCCGAGGCCATGGTGGAAACCATCAGCTTGGGCACGCCGATCGGCAGCGCCCGCATGGCGGGCGTAATGAGCGCCGTGCCGCCCGAGCCGCCCAGGCCCAGCAGCGCGCCCAGGTCGGCGCGCCCGGCTGCGTAACGCTCGAAGGCCTGTGCCATGGCGGCGATGGCGGTGCCGCGGTCGCCGGTGAACACGGCGGCCTCGCCTTGCGGATGGCTGGCCGCCACCTCGCGCGCCTGCACCGAGGCGGCGCTGGCCTGGCCGGTGGTGGACACGTCCACCGAAACCACGTCCAGCCCGTCCTGCCGCAGCAAGGCGGCCACATACTCGGCCTCATGGCCCTTGGTGTCGTAGGTGGCGGCCACGTAGACCCGCCGGTTCGCATTCGTCATGGCTCCTCCGCGGGCGGCTACACTGCGTGCGCACGCCTCGATGTCATGCAGGCCAGGGCCTGTCGACCCCCAAGCCCGTAAAATCCAGAAATGAGACGAAAGAATCATACTGAGACACATGTCTCAGGTCAAACCTCCGAATCGCGTAAACCTTCCGCACGCGTCTCGCGCGCGCCTTCCCGCCCGCGCCAGCTCATCGCGCCCGCCAGCCCGCAGGCGGCCGCCAGCGGCGAGCCGCCCCACGGCCCGCGGGCCCGCATGCGCAAGACCCTGCTCGACGCCGCGCAGGCCCTCATGGCGCAGGGCACGATTCCGTCGGTGGCCGAGCTGGCCAGCCACGCGGGCGTGTCGCGCGCCACCGCCTACCGGTACTTTCCGAGCCAGAGCGCGCTGATCGCCGCGGTGGTGGACGAAAGCCTGGGTCCGCTGGTGGCCTGGACCAGCGCCGCCGCCGACGCCGCCGAACGGGTGGACGAGCTGCTGCGCTACGCCTACCCCCGCCTGGCCGAACACGAGGCCCCGCTGCGCGCCGCCGTCATGGTGTCGCTGCAGCAGCACGCCGAGGCCAGCGCCGGCCGCGCCGGCAGCGAGCCACGCCTGGTGCGCGGGCACCGGGTGGACGTGCTGCGCCGCGCCATCGAACCGCTGGCCCCGCGCCTGTCGCCCGCCGAACGCGACCGCGTGGCGCAGGCGCTGTCGCTGGTCTACGGCACCGAAGTCTTTCTTGTACTCAAGGACATCTGGCACCTGCAACTGCCGGCCATCACCGACGTGGCGCGCTGGACCGCCCGGGCCATCCTCAACCAGGCCCTGGCCGACAGCCAGTCCGGCGAGGCCGGCGCGCAGTAAGAAACGCCCCTGCGCTGCGCGGGCTTGCTGCCCCCCCAAGGGGGCGCTTTTTGTCTTGGGGCGGCCCAGCGACAAAAAAGCCCCCCCGACGAAAACGCGGGGGGCGTGAAAACCGGAGGGCCGCCGGCGGAGAATCCGCCGGCGCGGCCGTCTTACTGCAGGGTGCGCGTGAACACGAATTTGCCGTCCTGCCAATCGACCGGCACCACGTCGCGCGGGCCGAACTGGCCTTCGAGGATGAGCTTGGCGACCGGGTTCTCGATCTGCTGCTGGATGGCGCGCTTGAGCGGACGCGCCCCGAACACCGGATCGAAGCCCGAACGGGCCAATTCCGCCAGCGCTGCCTCGCTGACCTCCAGCCGCATTTCCTGCTTTTCCAGGCGCTCGCCCAGGCGGCGCAGCTGGATGCGGGCAATGGACTCGATGTGCTGCGCTTCCAGCCCGTGGAATACCACCACCTCGTCGATGCGGTTGAGAAACTCGGGCCGCAGGGCCTGCTTGAGCTCGTCCCACACCACTTCCTTCACGACTTCGTAGGGCTTGCCCGCCAGGCTCTGGATGTGGTGCGAGCCCAGGTTGGAAGTCATGACGATGACGGTGTTGCGGAAGTCCACGGTGCGGCCCTGGCCGTCGGTGAGCCGGCCGTCGTCCAGCACCTGCAGCAGCACGTTGAACACGTCCGGATGCGCCTTCTCGATCTCGTCGAGCAGCACCACGCTGTACGGCTTGCGCCGCACGGCCTCGGTGAGGTAGCCGCCTTCCTCGTAGCCCACGTATCCCGGCGGCGCGCCGATCAGGCGGGCCACGGAATGCTTCTCCATGAATTCGCTCATGTCGATGCGGATCATGTGCTCTTCGGAGTCGAACAGGAACTCCGCCAGCGCGCGAGTGAGCTCGGTCTTGCCCACGCCCGTGGGCCCCAGGAAGAGGAACGAGCCATACGGCCGCGACGGATCGGACAGGCCCGCGCGCGAGCGGCGGATGGCGTCGGACACCAGGCGCACGGCTTCGTCCTGGCCGACCACGCGCTTGTGCAGGTATTCTTCCATGTGCAGCAGCTTTTCGCGCTCGCCCTGCATCATCTTGGACACGGGAATGCCCGTGGCGCGCGAAACGACCTCGGCGATTTCCTCGGCGCCCACGCGGGTGCGCAGCAGGCGCGGACGCCCGCCGTCGCCCTCGGCCTCCGAAGCCACCGCGGCCGCGCCCACCTCGGCGGCCTTCAGGCGCGATTCCAGGTCGGGCAGCTTGCCGTACTGCAGCTCGGCGAGCTTGTCGAACTGGCCCTTGCGCTGCAGCTCGGCCATTTCGGCGCGCACGCTGTCGATCTCTTCCTTGATGGCCTGCGTGCCCTGCACGGCGGCCTTCTCGGCCTTCCAGATTTCTTCGTAGTCGTTGTACTCGCGCTGCAGCTTCTCCAGCTCGTCTTCGATGGCGGCCAGGCGGCGCTTGGACGCGTCGTCGGTTTCCTTCTTGACGGCCTCGCGCTCGATCTTGAGCTGGATGATGCGGCGGTCCAGCTTGTCCATGACTTCCGGCTTGGAATCGATTTCCATGCGGATGCGGGCGGCCGCCTCGTCGATGAGGTCGATCGCCTTGTCCGGCAGGAAGCGGTCGGTGATGTAGCGATGCGAAAGCTCGGCCGCGGCCACGATGGCCGGGTCGGTGATCTCGACGCCGTGATGGATCTCGTAGCGCTCCTGCAGGCCGCGCAGGATGGCGATGGTGGACTCCACGTCGGGCTCGTCGACCAGCACCTTCTGGAAGCGGCGCTCGAGCGCGGCGTCTTTCTCGATGTACTTGCGGTATTCGTCGAGCGTGGTCGCGCCGATGCAGTGCAGCTCGCCGCGCGCCAGCGCGGGCTTGAGCATGTTGCCCGCGTCCATGGCGCCCTCGGCCTTGCCGGCGCCCACCATGGTGTGCAGCTCGTCGATGAACACGATGTTGCTGCCGTCGTCCTGCGCCAGTTCCTTGAGCACGGCCTTCAGGCGCTCCTCGAACTCGCCGCGGAACTTGGCGCCGGCCAGCAGCGCGGCCAGGTCGAGCGCCAGCACGCGCTTGCCGCGCAGGGTTTCGGGCACCTCGTCGTTGACGATGCGCTGGGCCAGGCCCTCGACGATGGCCGTCTTGCCCACGCCGGGCTCGCCGATCAGAACGGGATTGTTCTTGGTGCGGCGCTGCAGGATCTGGATGGTGCGCCGGATTTCGTCGTCGCGGCCGATGACCGGGTCGAGCTTGCCCTGGCGGGCGCGCTCGGTGAGGTCCATGGTGTACTTGGCCAGCGCCTCGCGGTTGGATTCGCCCTCGGCGGCCGAGACGCTCTCGCCGCCGCGCACGGCGTCGATGGCGGCCTCCAGCGCCTTCTTCTGCAGCCCGGCGTCGCGCAGGATGCGGCCGGCCTCGCTCTTGTCGTCGGCCAGCGCCAGCAGGAAAAGCTCGCTGGCGATGTAGGTGTCGCCCCGGCGCGCGGCTTCCTTGTCGGTGCGGGTGAGCACCGCCTGCAGGTCGCGGCCGACCTGCACGTTGTCTTCGCCCTGCACCTGGGGCAGGGTCTTGAGCGCGGCGTCGATGGCCGGCTGCAGGCGGTTGACGGCCACGCCGGCGCGCGCGAGCAGGCTGCCGGCGCCGCTGTCGGGGTCGGTCAGCAGCGCGGAAAGCACGTGCAGGGGTTCGATGTAGGGATGGTCGTTGCGGGCCGCCAGGCTTTGCGCGTCTGCCAGGGCCTGCTGGAACTTGGTGGTGAGTTTGTCGAATCGCATAATGGTCTTTAGGCTGTTGGGGAGCCTGCCCGACCTGTGTTCAGCGGCGGCTGGCTCGATGACCTGAATATGCGGCCGGATGGGCGGTTTTCAATAGCCCGCCGGCCCTGGATCCGCCCGGGGCGGGTCCGGCCCATCTTCTCGACTTCCGGATGCGATGAGCATATACGCTTTTGTCCGCGGCACGCTACGCGCGGCGGGAATCCGCGACGGCTGCCGTCCGCTTGCCGGCCGATGGCGCGCAGGCCCGGTCCGTGGTGAAATCGACCGGAAGAAATCCGCGAAGCGCCGCCTGGAGCCCGGGCTCCGGCCCCGTAAGACGCCGTAGTAACAACAGACTACAATGGATGTTCTCTACACACGCTTTTCCCGCCGAGGCGCCGCGCGCCCGCCGGATCCTACAGAGGTCATTATGCAAAAACGGGTTCCCGTTGCCCCTGATGCCGCCCATTGCTCCACGTGTATGCTCGGCCACGTGTGCGTTCCCGTCGGCATGGCGGCGGCCGAAGTCGAAAAGCTGGACGAACTGGTGAAAGAGCGTGTGCGCGTCGAAAAGGGCAAGGCGCTGTACACGCTCGACCAGCCGCTGGATGCGGTCTACGGCGTGCGCTTCGGCAGCCTCAAGACCCAGCTCGAAGACGCCACCGGCCAGATCCAGATCACCGGCTTTCACCTGCCCGGCGAGATCGTCGGCATGGACGGCATGCTGGACGGCCGCCACGTGTCGGCGGCCCTGGCCCTCGAAGACTCCGAGGTGTGCGTCATCCGCCTCGCGGAAATCGACCGGGTGGCCACCCACCTGCCCTCGCTGCAGCAGCAGTTCCGCCGCCTGATGAGCCGCGAGATCACCCGCTCGCACCAGATGCTGGCCTCGCTGGGCTCGATGCGCTCCGAGCAGCGCCTGGCCGCCTTCCTGCTCAACCTGTCGCAGCGCTATGCCTCGCTGGGGTATTCGTCCACCGAGTTCGTGCTGCGCATGAGCCGCGAGGAAATCGGCAACTTCCTCGGGCTCACCCTGGAAACCGTGAGCCGGCTGTTCTCGCGCTTCGCGCGCGACGGCCTGATCCGCATCAACCAGCGCGAGGTCCGCATCCTGGACATGCCCGCGCTCAAGCAACTCCTCGGCCACGAAGGCTGCTGAGGGGCGCGCCATGCGCCGTGCGCCGCTTCGCGACCGCGTCCGGCCGGCGGCCAGA
>NZ_LHSJ01000240.1:5897-12530 GCF_001270295.1 Achromobacter sp. DMS1
GGTGGGCGGCCACGTGTGGGCGCTGCTGGCCGACGCGGGCCTCGGCCCGGGCGGCGTGGATACGGTGTTCTTCACCGGCGGATCGACTGGTGCCGCGCCTGCGCGAATGCGTGTCGGCGCTGGTTCCGGGAGCACGCAGCGTGGAGGGCGATCTCTTCGGCAGCATCGGCGCGGGGCTGGCGCTGGACGCCAGCCGGCGGTTCGGCTGAGGCGCGCCGGTGGTAAGCTGCATCGTCGTCTTCCCGCCTTCCATGTTTCTCCATTTGCCATGACGCCTCCCGCCGAAACCCATCTCGTCGAAACGCTCGTCTCGCGCGAAACGCCCTACGAGGGCAAGTTCCTGAAGATCCGGCGCGACACCGTGGCCCTGCCCAACGGCAACCAGGGTGTGCGCGAATACGTGGTGCACCCGGGCGCGGTGGTCGTCATTCCGCTGCTGGACGATGGCCGCGTGCTGCTGGAGCGCCAGTTCCGCTATCCCGTCGGCCGCGTCATGACGGAGTTTCCCGCCGGCAAGCTGGACCCGGGCGAAGATCCGCTGGTCTGCGGCAAGCGCGAGCTGCTCGAGGAAACCGGCTACACCGCGCGCGAGTGGGCCTGCGCGGGGGCGCTGCACCTGGCCATCGCCTATTCCACCGAGATCATCCACATCTTCTTCGCGCGCGGCCTGTCGGCCGCGCGCGCCAGCTCGACCAGGACGAGTTCCTGGACGTATGCAGCGCCCGCCCCGAAGAACTGTACGAGGCTTGCCGCAAGGGCGAAGTCACCGACGCCAAGACGCTGACCTGCGTGCTCTGGCTGCAGAACGTCCTGTCCGGCGCGTGGAAGCTGCCGTGGCAGGCGCAGGAAAATTGAAGCCTGCCGCCGATGGCGCGTTTGCTGTGCGGGTGGAGCCGGCCGGGTTCAGGTTCGAGGCCGGGGCCGGCGCGTCGCTGCTGATGGCCGCGCAGGCCGCCGGCATCAGGCTGCCCAGCTCCTGCCGCAACGGCGCGTGCCGCGCCTGCATGTGCCGGCTGGTCGAGGGCGAAATAGCCTACGCCGTCGAATGGCCGGGCCTGTCGCGCGACGAAAAGGACGAAGGCTGGATCCTGCCCTGCGTGGCGCTGGCCCGCTCCGCCCTGGTGATCGAGTCGCCGCTGGCCGCGCCGCACGTGCCCGAGGCGCCGCCGCCCCGGCCCCTCACCGGCGCGCGCCGCTGAGCGCCGGCCCCGCTTCGGGCCGGGCGCGGCATCGCGGCCTCACTCGTGGCGGTCGATGGCCGAATGGCGCCGGGTGTCGCGCATGGTCATGTAGACCAGCAGCGACACGAAGATGATGCCCGACAGATAGTAGTAGAACCAGGTCTCGTGCCCCTGCTGCTTGAACCAGAGCGCGATGGCCGGCGCGGTGCCGCCGAAAATGGACACGGTGACCGCGTAGGGCACGGCCACGCCGGTGGCGCGGATGTTGGTGGGAAACAGCTCCGCCTTCACCACCGCGTTGATCGACGTATAGCAGGCCGTGAAAATCCACGCGCCCGAGATCAGCAGGAAGGCCATGAAGGGAGAGGTGGTGTGCGACAGCGTCTTGAGGATGGGAGCCGTGAGCACGGCTCCCGCCACGCCGAAAAACACCAGGAGGGGCTTGCGGCCTATCTTGTCGGACAGCGCGCCGTAGACCGGCTGCAGGATCAGCGCGAAGATGAGCGTGGCGGCGATCACGTAGGTCGTGACGTGGTCGGAGAACCCTGCCGTCTGCCGCACGAAGGTCTGCATGTAGGTGGTGAACGTATAAAAGGCCGCCGTGCCGCCCGCCGTCAGGCCCACCACGATGGCCACTTCGCGCGGGTACGCCAGCAGGCCGCGCAGCGAACTGGTGCGCGGCTTGTGGCGGCTGGCCTCCTTGTACGATTCGGTTTCCGGCATGTCGCGGCGCATCACCGCCGTGATGATGGCGAGCATGGCGCCGATCACGAAAGGAATGCGCCAGCCCCATTCCTTGAGCTGTTCCGGCGTCAGGAATACGTTCTGCAGCAGCAGCAGGACCAGGATGGCGCTCAATTGGCCCCCGATGAGGGTCACGTACTGGAAGCTGGAATAGAAGCCCCGGTGCTCCGGGTCGGCGATCTCGGTGAGGTAGGTGGCGCTGGCGCCGTATTCCCCGCCCAGGCTCAGCCCCTCGATCACGCGCGCCAGGGCCAGCACGGCCGGCGCCGCGAGCCCGATGCTGGCGTAGGTTGGCGTGACCGCGATGACCAGCGAGCCCACGCACATCATGCCCACCGACACCATGAGCGAAAGCCGGCGTCCGTGGCGGTCGGCGATGTGGCCGAAGAGCCATCCGCCCAACGGCCGCACGATGAAGCCGGCGGCGAATAGCGTGGCCGCATTGAGCTGCTGCACGACGGGATCGTGAGAGGGGAAGAAGGCGGGGGCGAAATACAGGGCGAAGGCGGTATAAGCGTAGAAGTCGTACCACTCGACCAGGTTGCCCATGGAACCCACGAAAATGGCTTTGATGCGGCGCCTGGCGTCGGGCATGTCTAGGTAGGTGTGCGTCATCGCTGTCCTTCCGGTGAGCCTCTCGGGAGCTGCCGGCCGTCGTGAAACGGGGGCCATGTCCGCCATCTTGCGCCCGGCGACGAAAAAATGCACGCGCCGCGCCCGGCGGCTCCGGCTCAGCGCGGGGCGATAGCCTGGCAGGAGGCCGCTTTGTCGTCCGGCCGGGCCTGCTCGCCCAGCAGGGCGCGCACGCCGCACTCGGAGCCGAACATGCGCCCGCTGTCGTGCCCCCACGCCGCCACTTCGTAGCCCTCGCGGCGCAGCGGCACGGGGCGCGGGCCGCGCGAGGCCAGCAGGTATTCGTAGCGCAGGTAGCCCAGGCCGCGCGCCAGGCCGTGGCGCCCTGCGCCTCGGCGCCGCAGCTCTTGTCCAGCAGCCGGTGTTCGGGGTTGTTGTCGGCCGATCCCAGCAGATAGGTGACGTCGCGGTCCGCATAGCGCACGAAGAGCCGCGATTCGTCGGTTTCGCGGGCATAGGCGGGCAGTTTGTCGGGGCCGTATTTGTACTGGTTGTAGGTGGGGCAGATGCCGCGCTCGTAGCGGGCGTAGCCCTGGCCGCCGGGGCGCGGGCGCTCGCTGCCCAGGTAGAGATAGGAAGAGGGGTTGGCGATCACGTAGCGCACCGCCACGCCGTCGCGGCGCAGCGCGCCGTCGAGGTTGTTCAGCACCGCGTAGCGCTGCACCAGCTGTGCGCCGCCCGAATGGCCGGCCAGCACGATGCTTTCCAGCAGCGGCAGGCGCTTGCGGTCGGCCAGCACGCGCAGCAGGTCGTCGAGACCTGGAACGACGAGACGGGCGCCGGGCGGCCGGGCGCCTGCACGCTTTCGCCGCCTTCTTCCCAGCTCGATTTGCGCCAGGCCGCCACGCCCGGAAAGCCCGAGTCGATGGAGCCCACGTAGCGGGGCGCCACGATGAGGGTGTTCGACGCGTAGGCGGGGTTGGCCGCGAGCAGCCGGGCGGCTTCTTCGTAGTAGTGGTCGGCGTCGCGCTTGACACCATGGAACACCACCAGGAGATGCCCGGATGGCCGCGCAGGCTCGCCCCGGGCCAGGTCGCGGTTGGCGTAGGCCGCGATCTTGTGTGCAGGACAGCGTCGCCATGGCGCTGCGCCTGGAGAACCGCTACAAGGGCCTGCGCTCGCCGCACAAGCTGAAGTTCGCCGTGTCGGGCTGCACGCGCGAATGCGCCGAAGCGCAGAGCAAGGACATTGGCGTGATCGCCACGGAGAACGGCTGGAACCTGTACGTGTGCGGCAATGGCGGCATGCGGCCGCGCCACGCCGAGCTGTTCGCCACCGACCTGGACGACGACACCCTGGTCCGTATCATCGACCGGCTGCTGATGTTCTACATCCGCACCGCCGACAAGCTGCAGCGCACCTCGGTCTGGCGCGAATCGCTCGAAGGCGGGCTCGACTACCTCAAGGCCGTGGTGCTGGACGACAGCCTCGGCCTGTGCGCCGAACTGGAGGCGCAGATGCAGGCCGTGGTGGACCGCTACGAATGCGAATGGGCCAACGCCCTGGCCGACCCCGAAAAGCTCAAGCGCTTCCGGACTTTCGTCAACGACCGGCGCGCCGACCCCGATATCCGCTTCGTCGAGGAACGCGGCCAGCGCCGCCCCGCGAACGCGGACGAGGCCCCGCTCGCCGCAGCACTGGAGGAACACTGATGGATGCCCTGCGCGAACCCTGCTGGCGCGTCGTCTGCCGGCGCTCGGACCTGGTCGCCCATTCCGGCGTGGTGGCCTGGCTGGACGGCGAACAGGTGGCGCTCTTCTACCTGCCCGGCGAGGAGGCCGTTTACGCCGTGGGCAACCGCGATCCGAAATCCGGCGCCAACGTGGTCGGACGCGGCATCGTGTGCAGCCTGGGCGGCGAGAAGGTAGTGGCCGCGCCGCTCTACAAGCAGCATTTCCGGCTGAGCGACGGCTCCTGCGTGGAGTTCCCCGAACAGCGCATCGCCGCATGGCCGGCGCGCCTGAACGGCGACGCCGTCGAAGTCGCTTTCTGATCTCTCAAGCCATGCCAGGGGAAGCCCGCATCATGATCCACCCCGTGTTTCTCATCGGCGCCGGTCCCGGCGACCCCGAACTGCTCACGATCAAGGCCGTCAAGGCCCTGCGGCAGGCCGAAATCGTCCTGGCCGACGATCTGGTCAACCCCGAGGTGCTGGCGCATTGCCCGCAGGCGCGCGTCATCCCGGTGGGCAAGCGCGGCGGATGCCGCTCCACGCCGCAGGATTTCATCCAGCGCCTCATGCTGCGCTATGCGCGCCAGGGCCGGAAAGTCGCCCGCCTGAAGGGCGGCGACCCTTGCATCTTCGGCCGAGGCGGCGAGGAAGCCGCCTGGCTGGCCGCGCGCGGGGTGCCGTGCGAGATCGGTCAACGGCATCACCGCGGGCCTGGCCGCCGCGACCGCGGATCGGCATCCCCCCTCACGCTGCGCGGCGTGGCGCGCGGCGTGACCCTGGTCACCGCGCACACCGAAGACGGCGGCGCGCCCGACTGGGCCGCCTCGCCCGCTCGGGCACGACCCTGGTGGTCTACATGGGCGTGGCCAGACTGCCCGCGACCGCCGCGGGTCTGCTGGAAGGCGGCTGCCCGGCGACACCGCGGTCGCCATGATCGAGCGCGCATCGCTGCCCGGCCAGCGCGAAATCCGCTTTAGACGCTGGCGCGCATGCAGGCCGACGCGAGCTGCCAGGGCCTGCGCAGCCCCGCCATCCTGGTCATCGGCGACGTGGCGGCCGGCAGCCGTTTCGGCGTCGCCGCGGCCGGCCTCCCTGCGCGCCCGCGCGCGCGCGCGGGCATGAGCCCGCGCCGGAGCCTGCCATGACCAGGGCCGGGCCCGCGCTCAGGTTTCTCGCGGCGGCGCGCCAGTCCGAGCTGCTGGCCCTTGAGCAGCTCGCGCGCATCAGCGATTTCGTGGCGCTGCTGAGCGAGCTCGTCCACGCCCTGCAGAAGGAGCGCGGCTACTCCAACCTGTACCTGTGCCTGCGGCAGGACACGCTGCTGACACACCTGGGCGGCCTCTGCGACGCCGCGGACGAATGCGAACGCGCCGTGCGCGGCTTCCTGGACGGCATGGAGCAGGAAGGCGGCAAGGCCCGGCTGTACGACGCCATTGCCTATGCGCTGTACCGGCTGGACGAACTGCCCGACCTGCGCTGGCGCGTGCGGCGCCAGCGCATCGACGCCGAGGCGGCGAGCGCGGCCTATACCCGCCTCATCTCCAGCCTGCTGGCCGTGGTGTTCGAGGCGGCGGACGCCTCGCTGGACGCCGGCATCACCCGGCTGCTGGTGGCCCTGCTCAACTTCATGCAGGGCAAGGAACTGGCCGGCCAGGAGCGCGCCCTCGGCGTCACGGGCTACGCCGCGGGCTACTTCGACGAAGCGCGCCAGGCGCGCCTGGACGGCCTGGTCGGCGACCAGCAGCGCAGCTTCGACACCTTCGAGCGCCATGCGCCGTCGGGCATCCAGCGGGCCTGGCGGCAGGCGCGCCGGCGGCGATGCCGCCGTGGCGCGCATGCGCGACATGGCCCGCCGCACCGGCGAACGCCATCCCGTCGATCCCCGCGCTGGGCGCCGTATGGTTCGACGTGTGCACCGCGCGCATCGACGCCATGCGCCCCATCGCATCCGGGCTGACGGACCTGCTGGCCGAGGAATGCCGGCAGCGCATCGGCCAGACCCGCCGCGATCTGCGCAACCACGGACTGCTGCGCGAACGCCTGGAAAAGCAAGCCAGAGGCATGGCGCCCGCGATGCTCTTCAGCGTGCAGGGCCGGGCGCTGGATGCGCCGCCGCCCGGCGGCGTGGGCGGCGAGATCGAGCGGTCCATACTCGACATCCTGCAGGCGCAACGCGAACAAATGCAGAAGGCCGACGAGGCGCTGGCGCAGGGCGCGCCGCGCTGGACGACCAGAAAGACCTGCTGCGCCGCCAAGCGCCTGCTCATGCGGACCCGGCGCCTGTCCGAACCCGACGCGCACGCCTGGCTGCAGCGCGCCGCCATGCAGAGCGGCCGGACGCTCATCGACGTGGCGCGGCAGGTGCTGGCCGCAGCGGGCTAACGCGACGTGCGGCGCGGCCGG
>NZ_LHSJ01000241.1:0-6586 GCF_001270295.1 Achromobacter sp. DMS1
GCGCCCCGCAACGGGCCGGTCCTCCAGCAACAGCCGCCCGAAACAGACAGGCCCGCGCGAGGCGGGCCTGTCTGTTTCGGGCGGCGCTGCCGCCGGCGCGTCAGCCCTGGGTGGGCTGGTCGCCCTTGATGGCTCCCGCGGCGGAGGGCAGCACCTGCACCTTGTACTGCTCGCGCAGCATGCGGACCACGGCCTCGCTTTCGGCCTGGCCCCAGGCGCCGGAGAGCTGCTGCGCGAGGCGATCGCGATCGGACGCTTCGACGGCGCCCGCCTCGACCTTCTCCACGCGCACCACCGTGTAGTCGGCGCCGGCCTGCACGCCGGCATAGGCCGGCAGTTTGTCGGCGGGCAGGCGCATGGCGGCCTCCAGCACCGGGCGGGCCAGGGTCTTGGGATCCTGGCGCGAAACGGTGAGCGCGGGCTCGAAACCCTCGGGAACCGCGGCCGGGTCGGCCTGGTCGGCCTGCAGCGCGGCTTCGCCGGCCTTCCTGGCGGCCTCGGCGGAACGCTCGTCCAGCAGCCTGGCGCGAATGATGTCGCTGACCTTGGCCAGCGGCGGAACGTGGGCCGGCTCCACCGCCGCCACGCGCACGGCGAGCATCGTGGACGGCGAGAGTTCGATCACGCCGGAGTTCTGCTTCTCGCGCAGTACGTCGGGCGAGAACAGCACCTGGCGCACGCGCGGGTTGTCGAGCAGCTCGGCGTCGGGGCCGCCGGCCGCGGCGCCCGGGCCCGCCTGGCTGGCCGGCAGCAGGCCGGTGCGCGTCACGCCCGAAGCGGTGCGCAGCTTGAGCCCCACCGCGTCGGCCGCCGGCTGCAGGCTGTCGCGTTGGTCGTAGACCTGCTTGTTGAGCTGGCTGGCCATGTCCGCGAAGCGCTCGGAGGCAAGCTGCTTGACCACTTCGGCCTTGATCTGGTCCTTGACCTCGGCCAGCGGCTTGATGGAGGCCGGCTGGATCTCGGTGACCTTCACGATGTGCAGCGCGCTGGGGGTTTCGATCACGCCCGAGACCTGGTCCTGCTTCTGGGCGAAGATGGCCTTGCCCAGGGGACCGCCGATCGAGTCGGGCGCGAGCCAGCCCAGGTCGCCGCCCTTGCCGGCCGAGCCGGCGTCCTGCGAATTGGCGCGCGCCAGTTCGGCGAAGCGGGAGGGATCGGCTGCGGCCTCGCGCGCCAGCTTCTCGGCCTTTTCCTGCGCGGCCTTGCGCGCATCGGCCGAAGCCCCGGCCGGCAGCGTGATCATGATGTGGCTGGCGCGGCGGCGCTCGGGAGCGCCGAAGCGCGCCTTGTTCTGTTCGTAGTACGAGGCCAGGTCTTCGTCCTTGACCTGCACGCCCTGGGTGGCCGCCGCCTCGTCGAGCACCAGGTACTGCACCTGGACCTGCTCGGGCACTTCGAGCTGCTGCTTGTTGGCCTCGTACCATGCCTGGATGTCCTCGGGCGTGACGGTGACCTGCGAGCGGTAATCGGCGGCGTGGAAGGTGCGCAGCTGCACGGTGCGCTGCTGGGTGAGGGCGTTCTCGATGAACGTCACCACGGCGCCGGGCGCGCGCGCCGACTGGGCCACGGGCTCCAGCACGCGGCCCACGGCGAGCTCGCGGCGCAGGCCGGCTTCGTAGGTGGTGGGGGTCAGGCCCTGGGCGGCCAGCACCTGGCGGTAGCGCTCGGCCGAGAAACGGCCGTTGTCCTGCACTTCGGGAATCGCCGCGATGGTGTTGCGCAGCGTGGCATCGGACACCGAGAAGCGGTTGTCCACGGCGACGTTGGCCAGCAGGCGCTGGTCGATGAGCTGGTTGAGCAGCGCCTCGCGCATCTCGGGCGTGTCGATGAGCGCCGGATCGAACTGCGCGCCCAGACGCTGGCGGAACTGCTCCAGCTGGTTGCGGTGCGCCATATCGAATTCGGCGCGCGTGACCGGCTGGCCGTTGACCGTAGCCAGTTCGGGCTCGCGGCGCATGAAGCTCTCATAGCCCTGAATTCCGACCAGGAAGAAGGACGGCACGATCAGAAGCAGCAGAATCAACTGCATCCAGCGCCGATGGCTGCGAATAAACTCGAACATGGAATCCCTGTTGCCGCGCGCGGCAGCGATGGCGGTTTCGTACCGCCTTGCACCGCCATGGCCGCACCGCGCGAAAAACGCATAAAAAAAGGCGAACGCGATTCGCCCTGTTCCCATACCGGATAGACCGGGTCAGCCGGGGGATTCTAGCACTACTCCGGGGCGTGCAAGGCCGGAATTCCCCGGGGAAAGCCCTGGCCGCGCCCCAAGTAGGAGTATCCTTGCAAGCCTGCCGCCGCGATCGGCGCGGCGGCACTCGCCCTACCCCTGTCGACACCCCGGCGGCGGCCCCGTTCCGCCCCCCTGCTTCGCACCATCATGAGCGCACAACTACCTTCCTGGCCGTACTCCCGCTACATCGCCCACCGCGGCGGCGGCCGCCTGGCTCCCGAGAACACCCTGGCCGCCATGCGCGTGGGGGCCGGGCACGGATTCACCATGTTCGAATACGACGTGAAACTGAGCCGCGACAACGTGCTGGTGCTCATGCACGATGACGACGTGGACCGCACCTCCAACGGCCATGGTCCCGCGGCCGCCAAGACCTACGCCGAGCTCGCGCAGCTCGATTTCGGCAGCTGGCACTCGCCCGCCTACGCCGGCGAGCCGCTGCCCACGTTTGCCGCCGTGGCGCGCTATACGCTGGCCAACGGCATCGCCAGCAACGTCGAGATCAAGCCCTGCCCCGGCCGCGAGGCCGAGACGGGCGCGGCCGTCGCCCGCGCCGCCCGCGAGCTCTGGAAGAACGCCCCCGTGGCGCCCCTGCTCTCGTCCTTTGCCGAGCCGGCCCTGCAGGCCGCGCTGGAAACCGCGCCCGAGCTGCCGCGCGCGCTGCTCGTGGAAAAGGTGCCGGCCGATTGGCTGGAACGCCTGCGCAAATACCAGTGCGTGGCGCTGAACATCAATCAGAAAGACGCCACGCGCGAGCTGGTGGACGCCGTGCATGCGGCCGGCTACCGCATCGCCGCCTGGACCGTCAACGACCCCGAGCGCGCCCGCCTGCTGCTCGACTGGGGCGTGGACGGCATTTTCACCGACGAGCTGGCCGCCATCCGGCCGGCCGCCTGAGGCCGCCCGTGTTCAGTTACCGCCACGCTTTCCATGCCGGCAACCATGCCGACGTGCTCAAGCACGCCATCCTGGTCCACACGCTGGACTACTTCAACCGCAAGGACGCTCCCTACTGGGTGGTGGACACGCACGCCGGCGCGGGCCTGTACAGCCTGGACTGCGCCTGGGCCGCCAAGACGGCCGAGGCCGCCACCGGCATCGCGCGCCTCTGGGACCGCGACGACCTGCCCCCCATCCTGGCCGAATACGTGGCCCGGGTGCGCAGCTACAACATCGACGGCCGGCTGCGCATCTACCCGGGCTCGCCCTGGCTCGCGCTGGACACGCTGCGGCCCTCGGACCGCCTGCGGCTGTTCGAAATGCACCCCACCGAGATCGACGCGCTGGCCGCCAACCTGGACCACCTCGACCGCCAGGCCCAGCGCCAGACCACGATCTACGGCGAAGACGGCTTCGAGGGCGTCAAGGCCCTGCTTCCGCCGCCGACGCGGCGCGGCATGGTGCTAATCGACCCGTCGTATGAAGACAAGCACGACTACCGCCGCGCGCTGAACACCGTCAAGGAATGCCTGAAGCGCTTCGCCACCGGCACCTGCCTGGTCTGGTATCCGCTGGTGCAGCGCCGCGAGGCGGGCGAGCTGGCCCGCCACCTCGAGAACCTCAAGGTCAAGAGCTGGCTGCACGCCACGCTGACCGTCAAGAAGGCGGCCATCGACGGCCATGGCCTGCACGGCAGCGGCATGTTCCTCGTCAACCCGCCCTGGACGCTGCACGACGCGCTCAAGCCCGCCATGCCCTGGCTGGCGCGCGAACTGGCGCAGGACGAGCGCGCCGGGTTCACGCTGCAGTACCGCGAAAACTAGCGGAGCCCGCCGGGGCCGCGGCCAGCCTCGCGCGGGCCCGGGCTCGCGTCAGGCGGGCGTCTCTTCCTCTTCCCGCAATGCCGCGCGCGCCTGCGCCAGCTTGCCCGCCGCGTCGCGCAGGGCGGTGCGCAGCCCCTCTTCCACGACGGGATGGTAGAAGGGCATTTCCAGCATGCGCGCCACGGTAAGCTCCTGCTGGACCGCCCAGGCCAGCAGATGGCCGATGTGCTCGGCGCTGGGACCGATCATTTCGGCGCCCAGGAAGCGGCCGGTGGCGATATCGGCATATACGTGCAGCAGGCCGCGGTTCTTGAGCATGACGCGGGAGCGCCCCTGGTCGCCGAAATCCACTTCGCCGGTCACGAAAGTGCCCGGCGCCAGCCGCGCATGGGCCGCGCCGGCCACGGCGATTTGCGGGTCCGAGAACACCACCGCCAGCGGCGCGCGCCGCAGCCCCTTGCGCACGTCCGGAAAGCGCGCCGCGTTCTCGCCCGCGATGCGGCCCTCGTCGGCCGCCTCGTGCAGCAGCGGCGCGTCGGCGTTGGCGTCGCCCGCGATGAAGATGGGCGAGTCGCCGGCCTGCAGGGTGTCGCGGTCGAACGCCGGCACGCCCTGCGCGTTCAGCGCGAGGGTCGTGTGCTCCAGTCCCAGGCCGTCCACGTTGGGGCGGCGGCCGGTGGCCACCAGCGCATAGTCGAAACGCTCGGTGCGTTCGCTGTTGTCCAGCGCCACATAGCGCACTTCCACCTCGTCGCCCACGCGGCGCGTATCCAGCACGCGGGCGTCCGGGTCGAGATAGAACTCGCGCTGGAAAATCCGCCGCGCGCTCTGGCGCACCGCCGGGTCGCTGATGCCGCCCAGGCTGCCGCTCACGCCGAAGACCCGCACGTCCACGCCCAGGCGCGCCAGCGCCTGGCCGAGCTCCAGGCCGATCACGCCCGGGCCGAACACGGCCACGCGGGCCGGCAGGTCGTTCCATTCGAACACGTCGTCGTTGAGCACCAGGCGGTCGCCCAGATCGCGCAGCGGCGGCGGCACCGAGGGACGCGAGCCGGTGGCGATGACCACCCGCGAGGCGTGCACTTCGGTGTGGTCGTCCACCCGCAGCACGGTGTCGGACACGAAACGCGCATAACCGCGCAGCTTGTCCTGCGCGGGAATGTTCTCCACGCCTTCCAGCACGAAGCCCACGAAGCGGTCGCGCTCGCGCTTGACGCGCGCCATGACTTCGGCGCCGTCGACCGCGATGTCGCCGGACACGTGCACGCCAAAGGCTTCAGCGTGCGCGGCCTGGTGCGCGGCCTCGGCGGCCGCGATCAGCAGTTTGGACGGCATGCATCCCACGCGCGCGCAGGTGGTGCCATAGGGGCCGCCTTCGATCAGCAGCGCGCGCTTGCCGGCCGCGCGGGCGGCGCGGTAGGCGGCCAGGCCGGCGGTGCCGGCGCCGATGACGGCGATGTCGGTATGCAGGGTTTTCATGGCTGGGATTCCGTAATGTTTCGGGTGCGTGGGAAGGCCGGCGGATTTCCCGCTTTGCGCCCCTTTCGAAGGCGCAGACTCCCCCGCCGGCCGCGCGCGGCCGGAGCAAGGGGCGCAAAAAGGGAAATCCGGAAACAGGCCGGGCGGCGAATGCCCGGCCCCCGGGAGGGCGCTCGCCCTCCCCGTTCCGGCATCAGGCGAAGTGGGCCTTCAGGTCGTCCAGGCCGCCGATCAGCGAGCCGTTGATGAAGACCTGGGGAGCGGTGCCCTTGCCCGAAACCGCGCCGATGACGCGGCCGCGGACCTTGTGCTCGAGCGGAATCTCGATGGGCGCATAGCCCTTGTCCACCAGCAGCGCCTTGGCTTCCACGCAGAACGGGCAGCCGGGCTTGGAGAACACCACCACCTGGTCGGGCTTTTTGGCCGAGGGCGCGAAGTACGCCAGCATGGTATCGGCGTCCGACACCTCGAACGGGTCGCCTTCTTGCTCGGGCTCGATGAACATCTTCTCGATCACACCGTCTTTCACGAGCATGGAATAGCGCCAGCTGCGCTTGCCGAAGCCCAGGTCGCGCTTGTCGACCAGCATGCCCATACCCTCGGTGAATTCGCCGTTGCCGTCGGGCAGCAGCGTGATGTTGGCCGACTCCTGGTCCTTGGCCCATTCGTTCATCACGAAGCTGTCGTTCACCGACACGCAGACGATGCTGTCCACGCCGGCCTCGAAGAAGGCGGGAGCCAGTTCGTTGTAGCGCGGCAGGTGCGTGGACGAGCAGGTGGGGGTAAAGGCGCCGGGAAGCGAGAAAACCACGACGGTCTTGTTCTTGAAGAGGTCGTCGGTCGTGACCTTTTTCCAGTTGTTGCCCTCGCGGACGGGGAACGTTACGTTGGGGACACGTTGGCCTTCGCGGTTTTGCAGCATTCAATCTCTCCTGGTTGCGGGGTCGTCGTGACCGCCATGGAAAGAATGATAAATTTCCACTATCAATTAATCCAATTTAATTATTTCAATGAATTGATAGCTATAATAAATTGATGATGAATTTTCATTAGGGCAAAGACTATCACGCTCTGGCCTGCCGCCTTTGCCCCGCCGCCCGTGCCCCCGCGC
>NZ_LHSJ01000242.1:0-6565 GCF_001270295.1 Achromobacter sp. DMS1
CGCGAGGCCATCTCGGCCCCGCCCGTGCCGCCCCTGGCCGTCACTGGCATGGGAAGCTGGCCCCGCCCGCGCTGGATGATCGACGCCATGCACGCGCACGTGGAAGGCCGCCTGTCCGAAGCCGCCTTTCACGAAACCGCCGACGACGCCGTACGGCTGGCCATCGCCGCGCAGGAGAAGGCCGGCGTGCACATGGTTACCGACGGCGAGCAGCGGCGCGACAGCTACGCCAGTTTCGTGGCGTCGCGCCTGGACAACTGCCAGCTCATTCCGCTGACCGATCTGCTGCCGCTGGTCGACGACCCCGAGGCGTTCGCGGCGGAACTGCGCGCGCTCGACATTCCGGCCGGCCAGGTGCGCCATCCGGCGGTTTTCGGGCGCCTGTCGCGCTCGCGCCCCCTGGTGGCGCACGAAGTCGATTTTGCGCGCTCGGTCAGCGGCAAGCCGGTCAAGGTGGCGCTGCCCGGCCCCTATCTGCTCACGCGGACCATGTGGATGGAATGCATCTCCGACCGCGCCTACGATAGCCGCGAGGCCTTGGCGGCCGATATCGTGCGCGTGTTGCGCGAAGAGCTGGCCGAATTGCTCGACGCCGGCGCCGCGCTGGTGCAGTTCGACGAGCCGGTCCTGTCCGAGGTCGTGTTTTCCGGCCCCAAGAACAAGCGCAGCTTCATGTGCGGCGCGCTGTCGGAATCGCTGGCGCCGCAGCAGGAACTCGCTTTCGCGCGCGACCTGCTGAACGCCGTGCTGGAAGGCATGCCGCAGGAGCGCACGGCGCTGCACGTCTGCCGCGGCAACTGGACGCCGGACGAAAGCGTGGCGCTGTCCGGCGACTACGCGCCGCTCCTGCCCACGCTGGCGCAGGTGCGCGTGGGCGCCTATCTGCTGGAGATGTGCACGCCGCGCGCGGGCGACGTGGCCATGCTGAAGGCGCTGCCCGGGCATGCGCGCATCGGCATCGGCGTGGTCAACCAGAAAGACCAGGCCATCGAGAGCGAGGATGCGGTGGCGGCCCGCATCGAGCAGGGCATCGCGCTGTTCGGCCGGGAGCGGCTGCTGCTGCACCCGGATTGCGGCTTCGCTACGTTCGCGGATAATCCGATCTGTTCCGCGCGGATCGCGCAACAGAAACTGCAGGTCATCGCGCAGGCCGCCAGGCGCTTCGATTGACGCATGGCGGCCGCGCGCCACGGAGCCGCCATGCAGCACATTCTCGTCTATTCCGATTCCCTGTCCTGGGGCATTGTGCCCACTACCCGCAGGCGCCTGCCGTTCGAGCAGCGGTGGCCGGGCGCGATGGAGACGGCCCTGTGCGCCGCCGGCCGGCGGGTGCGCGTCATCGAAGACTGCCTCAACGGCCGGCGCACGGTGTGGGACGATCCGTTCAAACCCGGCCGCAACGGCCTGGCGGGGCTGGCGCAACGGATCGAAATCCATTCGCCGCTGGCGCTGGTCATTCTCATGCTTGGCACCAACGACTTCCAGTCCATGCACGCGCACAACGCCTGGCATGCCTCGCACGGCATCCTGGCGCTGGTGCACGCGATACGCACCGCGCCCATCGAGCCGGGCATGCCGGTCCCCCCCATACTGGTGATCGCGCCGCCCGCCATCCAGACTCCCAAGGGCCCGATCGCGCCCAAGTTCGAAGGCGGCGACCGCAAATGCGCAGGGTTGGCTGCAGCCTATCGCCAGGCATGCGAAGAAGCCGGCTGCCACTTCTTCGACGCGGGCGGCGTGATTACCTCCAGCAAGGTGGACGGCGTGCACCTCGACCTGGATCAGCATCTGGCGCTGGCGGACGCCGTGAGCGGGGTGGTGGAGACGCTGCTGGCGTGACACGGCATCCGCGCACGCCAGCGGCTCGACACCACGTCAATCCACCTTTGCCCCGGAGAATTTCACGACTTCGCCTCATTTGATGGCGATGCCGTCATCGGCGGTTTCGAAGACCACTGCGTCGGTCAGGTTCACAAGTCGCTCCAGATCTGGCGTGCCGCGCGCAGCAGGGTAACGCGGTGTTCCGGAGCCGCGATGGCGATCATGGCCCGGATGCGCTGCCGCAGGCTGAGCCCGCGCAGTTGCGCCACGCCATGCTCGGTGGCGATGAGATCGACGTCGCTGCGCGCTGTCGTGACGGGTCCCGACAGGAGAGAGACGGTATTGCTTTCTCGATGGCGCCCGGTTGCGGCCAGGACGATGATCGACACGCCGCCGGAGTACACGGCCGCACGCACGTATTCACCTGGCCTTCCACCGCGCCGATGTGCTGCGCGCCGATGGCCTCGGCATTCGCCTGGCCGGACAGGTCCAGCCTGTCCAGAGACTCGGTTCTGATCATGGCTGTTGCGCCGCCGTGAGAATGGCTTGCGAATGCTTCAGCAACGGCCCGTCCACTATCTTGCCTTCGAAGTCGATCGCGCCGATGCCGCGCGTCAGCGCATCGTCACAGGCTTGCACTGGCCGCCGTGCACAGGCCACTTCTTCCTCCGTCGGCGAAAAAGCCGTATTGGCCGGCGCCGCCTGGGCGGGGGCGGCCTCGGCGCATCATCCGAGGGCGCCGCCGCAATGGGCGCGCGCCCTCACTCCAGATGCGGATGCCGGTCCGTCAGACGCTGACGCCGCTGGCGCAGCGCTTCGAGTTCTTCCTCCAGCTTTGCGATCTCGGCGTCCACGTCCTGCACGTTCTGCTCGATATGCTCATAGGCCTGGCGCAGCAGCGCCTTGGCTTCGCGCGCGCTGGCGGCGTTGGGGGTGTCGCCGCGCAGGGGGCGGTTGGCGGTTTCGGGAAGGAAGAACGACGTGACGATGCCGATGACGGCCGCCACCATCAGGTAGAAGGCGGGCATCATCAGGTTCTCGGTTTCTTCCACCAGCCACGCGGCCACCGTGGGCGTGAGGCCGGCCACGATGATGGCCACGTTGAAGGAGCTGGCCAGGGCGCTGTAGCGGATGCGCGTCGGAAACAGCGCGGGCAGGGTGGAGGCCATGACGCCGGTCAGGCAGTTGAGCAGCACGGCGATAAAGAGCAGCCCCAGGAAGATGAGGCCGGTGTTGTCGCTGCCGATGAAATGGAAGGCTGGCACGGACAGCGCCAGCAGGCCCAGGCTGCCCACGAACAGGAACGGCTTGCGGCCCACCTTGTCGCTGAAGAAGCCCACCACGGGCTGCACGAACAGCATGCCGATCATGACCACGACGATGATGAGCACGCCGTGCTGCTCGGAGTAGCCCAGGCTGCCCGAGAGATAGGTCGGCATATAGGTGAGCAGCATGTAGTAGGTGATGTTGGTCACCAGCACCATGCCGATGCAGATGAGCAGGGCCTTGCGGTACTTGGAAAAGATTTCGCGGAAGGAGATCCTGGGCCGTTCCTGCACGGCGTCGCGGTCTTCCTGTTCCATCAGTTCGAGCTGCTGCGCGAAGGCCGGCGTTTCCTCGGCGGCGTGCCGCAGATAGAGGCCCAGCAGGCCCAGCGGTCCGGCCACGAAGAAGGGCACGCGCCAGCCCCAGTCGAGAAAGGTCTGTTCGCCGAGGATGGACTGCAGCAGCACCACCAGGCCCGCGCCGAGCACGAAGCCGGCGATGGAGCCGAAGTCCAGCCAGCTTCCCAGGAAGCCGCGCCGCCGGTCGGGCGCGTACTCGGCCACGAAGATGGCGGCGCCCGTGTACTCGCCGCCCACTGAAAAGCCCTGGGCCAGCTTGCAGGCCAGCAGCAGGATGGGCGCCCAAAGGCCGATGGATTCATACGAGGGGATCAGGCCGATGCAGAACGTGCTGATCGCCATGATGATGATGGTGAGCGACAGCACCTTCTGCCGCCCGAAGCGGTCGCCCATGACGCCGAAGAAGACGCCGCCCAGCGGCCGCACCAGGAAAGGCACCGAGAACGTGCCCAGCGCCGCGATGGTCTGCACGGCGGGCGCGGCGTCGGGAAAGAACACCTTGCCCAGCGCGAAGGCGACGAAGCCGTACACGCCGAAGTCGAACCACTCCATGGCGTTGCCGAGGGCGGCGGCGGTGACGGCCTTCTTGAGCTTGGTGTTGTCGATGACGGTGATGTCGTCGATCTGCAATGGCCGGACGGGCGGGGCGGAAGAAGAGGCTTCTGTCATACCGGAATCTCCCATGGAAGGCGGGCGCCGCGCCCGCGGACGAGAAACACTTGCTGGCCGTCATCTGCGAGATGTCTTGATGATACGGCGGCTCTTCCGGCCCGGCGTTGCATATTGGTAACACTCGTCAACGCGGGAATTCCATTTCTGACCCGGGGCCAGGCGCGCGCGTCCGACGCCGAGGCCCGCACGCTGGCGCGGCAGCCCCGGAGGCAATGCCGTTTCCAGTGACGGCGACGGCCCGGATCCCTGCCGTCCGTCGCCCGGCACCTCATGCCGCGTGTCCGACGGCGCCGCGGTAACCCGTTCCCGTCCGGCTCCAGCCGCTGGGTTTCGCAGGCGGTGGATATTGCCAGCACCATGTTGCCCGGCGCAACGCAGACCGGGGCGCTGAAGGCGTTGACGGTGACTTGTGCCGCGGCGGCGCCCTGGGCCACGGCGTCCTCCACCGCGGCGGCCGCCGTGCCGTGGACCGCCATGGGGCGGCCGGCTTGCTTCAACAGATTGGCGCACATGGGCGCGCCCATGACGCCGAGTCCGACGACGCCCAGGGTATCCGAACTGCGCGTGTTCATGGAAAGGTTCCTTTTCCGGTCGGGTGCGCGGGGCCGCTGCATCAGCGATAGCGAAAGGCGGCATTGCCCGGCCGGCCGCGCCCGTCGGGGCGCTGGCGCCGAAGGTCCGTATACAGCTTCCGGCCGTGCTGGTATCGTTTTGCACGCCGGACCCGGAAGGCGGCGCGGACGGGTCGCGACGCAGCGTGATTCACCCCATTGCAGGATCGATGCCGCGGCGCCGCCCGCGGCCCTGTCCCGCGGTCAGGGATGCACCAGCGAGGAGGTTTCCATGGAATGTCGAGGACATCGGATATGGATAGCCGTTCTGGCCGTCGCGGCCGCCACGGCGGCGTCGGCGCAGAACACCAGCGCCATCGTCGTGGATGGCAACAAGTGGCTGTCGGCGGACTACACGGAAAGGCGGGCGTTCCTGGTGGGCGTGGCTAACATGATCATCGCGGAAGACGCCTACGCGCGGCGCGAGAAGCTCTCGCCGCCGCCGGCGGGGACCCGCATCACGGCCGCGGTCAAGGATCTGAATCTCTACCAGATCGACGCGCGCATCACGCAGTGGTACCAGGCGCATCCCGACCGGCGCGGCATGCCGGTCATGGGCGTGATCTGGCAGGACATCGTCAAGCGGCAGGCGCCCATGCAAGGAGAGAAAAAATGAAAACGACGCGATGGCTGGCAACCATGCTCCTGCCGCTGGCGCTGCTCATCGGCTGCGCCACCGCCGCCGGGGGCCTGATCGGCGCCGGCGTGGACAAGGCGAGCGGCGGCGACGGCACCGCCGGGGCCATGATCGGCGGCGGCGTGGGCATGATGATCGACGTGTTCAACTGAGGGCGCAGCGGCGGCCTGCGCGACGCCGCCGGCCGCCGGGCCCGGTGCATAATGGCGCGATCCGCCGTTTTCGCCCATCCGCCCGCATGCCCTCGCTGCAACTCTTCCTGCTGTTCCTGGCCGCCGATCTCGTGCTCAAGCTCACGCCGGGCCCGGACATGGCGCTTACCTTGACGCGCGGCATGACGCAGGGTTTTCGCACGGCCTGGTACAGCGTGCTGGGCACGTTTTCGGCGGGGGCGGTGCAGATTCCGCTGGTGGTGCTCGGCCTGGCGGCGGTGTTCAAGCAGTCTCCCGCGCTGTTCATGGCGGTGAAGCTGGCCGGCGCGGTCTACCTGGCGTACCTGGGCATCAAGGCGCTCATGCGCTGCCGATCACGTCGATGAACGGGATCAGGAATTCATCCTTGGCGCGGATGGACGGAACCTCGTTGTAGGCGTTGAAGATCTCGGCTTCGTCCAGGTCGAGGCTTTCGACGATGTATTGATAGGCGTGCGTGTGGATGGCTTCTTCGAAGGCCTGGCGCAGCAGGAACTGGCGGCATTCGGGCGCCGTGATGTGGCGGTAGGTGCCCAGCACGATGTTGTTCGCGGCCAGGGAGTCGGCCGTGACGAAGAAGCCCAGGTTGCGCTTGACGATGCGGCGCTCGTCCTCGGTGAGCCCGTTGGGGTTCTTCCAGAGGGCGATGTCGCGCGACATGTTGATTTCTTGCGGCATCCAGTGGTTGGCGCAAGTGGCCAGGTATTTTTCCCAGGCCCACTTGTACTTGAACGGCACCAGCTGGTTGACGTCCGTCTTGCCGTTGATGATGCGCTTGTCGGCAACCTTCACGCGCTGCGAGGTGGCGCTGCCGCTGGCCGCCAGGCGGCCGCATGCTGCGGCGCGGCCGGGGTGGGCAGGGCGGCGTCGCCGAACACCCCCGTGGCCGGGCGCACGTCCGCGCCCGGCTGCCCGCCCGCGGCGGGCGCGGACGGCTGGACGGATTGCGTGGCGAGGTTGTCGTCTTCCCAATTAATCATGATTCATTCTCCGGAGCGGTTATTGGCA
>NZ_LHSJ01000243.1:0-6557 GCF_001270295.1 Achromobacter sp. DMS1
CGCGCCGGCGCCCGCCACCTCGTGGCCCAGCAGGGCGACCCGGCCCGAGGTGGGCGTGTCCACGCCCGAGATCTGGTTGAACATGGTGCTCTTGCCCGCGCCGTTGGGGCCGATGAGCGCCAGGATCTCGCCCGCCCGGATTTCCAGGTTCATGGCGTTGTTGGCCACCAGGCCGCCGAAGCGGCGCGTGACGTCCACGGCCTTGAGCACCACCTCGCCGCGCGGCGGCATGGTCCGGCGCGGCAGCGGCTCGGCCTGCATGTCCACCTGGCGTGGCTTGCGGCGCACCGGCGCCAGGCGAGCCAGCACCGGCCACAGCCCGCGCCGCGCGCGGTGCAGCAGCAGCACCATGCCGAAGCCGAACACGATGATCTCGAAGTTGCCGCTCTGGCCGAGCAGGCCGGGCAGCAGGTCTTGCAGCCACTGCTTGAGGACGGTGAACACGCCCGCGCCCACCAGCGCGCCCCAGACCTGCGCCGCGCCGCCGATGACGGTCATGAACAGGTATTCGATGCCCATCTGCAGGCCGAACGGGTGGGGATTCACGAAGCGCTGCATGTGGGCGTACAGCCAGCCCGAGGCGCAGGCCTGCAGCGCCGCCAGGACGAAGATCACCATGCGCGAGCGCGCCGTGTCCACGCCCATGGATTCCGCCATGACCCGTCCGCCCTTGAGTGCCCGGATGGCCCGGCCCTCGCGGGAGTCCAGCAGGTTCTGCGTGCACCAGACCGCCACCAGCAGGAAGGCCCAGATCAGATAGTAGATGTGATCGCCCTGCGTGAGCGGCGTCCCGAACACGCGGATGGGCGGAATGTCGGGGATGCCGGTGTGCCCGCCCAGCCCCTCCACCGAGCCGAAGGCGTAGTAGAGCGACAGGCCCCAGGCAATGGTGCCCAGCGGCAGGAAATGGCCGGACAGCCGCAGCGTGATGGCGCCCAGCAGATAGGCCAGCGCCAGCGTCAGCGCCAGGCCGGCCAGCAGGGCCAGCCAGGGAGAGGCGCCCAGCCAGCCCAGCCAGGCGGGCAGCGCGTCGGCGCGCGTGGTGAGCACGGCCGTGGTGTAGGCGCCCACGCCCACGAAGGCGGCCTGGCCGAAGCTCGTCAGGCCGCCCACGCCCGTCAGCATCACCAGCCCCAGCGCCACCAGGGCGTACAGGCCGATGTAGTTGAGCAGCGTTACATAGAACGGCGGCAGCGCCAGCGGCGCGACGGCCAGCAGGGCCAGGAAAACGACGAGGATGTGGCGGGGGCTCATTCGTCTTCTTCCTCGACGTGATGGCTTTTCAGGGAGCGCCAGAGCAGCACCGGAATGATCAGCGTGAAGACGATGATTTCCTTGTAGGTGCTGGCCCAGAAAGAGGAGAACGATTCGATCAGGCCCACCAGCACCGCGCCGCCGGCCGCCAGCGGATAGCTGACCAGCCCGCCGATGATGGCGCCCACGAAGCCCTTGAGGCTGACCAGGAAGCCCGAGTCGAAATACACGGTGGTGATGGGGGCGATGAGTATGCCCGACACGGTGCCGATCAGGGCGGCCAGGAAAAAGGTGGCCTTGCCCGCGAATACCGGCGAGATGCCCATGAGACGCGCGCCGAGCCGGTTGTACGCGGCGGCGCGCAGCGCCTTGCCGTACATCGAACGTTCGAAGAACACGTACAGCACCAGGATGAGCAGCGCCGACACGGCCACCACCCATAGCGCCTGGCTGTTGAGGTTGACCGGCCCCAGCGCGAAGCTGGCCTCGCTGAAGGGCGCGGTGCGCGCGCCCTCGGCGCCGAAGAAATACAGGCCCAGGCCCACCAGCGCCAGGTGCACGGCGATGGACACGATGAGCAGCACCAGCGTGGAGGCGCCGGCGATGGGCTGGTAGAACAGGCGGTAGAGCTGCGGGCCCATGGGCACGACCAGCAGCAGCGTGAGCAGCGCCTGCGCCGCCATCGGGAGCCGGGCCAGCGGAAGGCGGTACATCAGCGCGGCCAGCGCCAGCGGGTAGGCGATCCTGGCGGCCATGCGCCACGCGCCGCGCGCGCGTCCGGGGCACTTGCGGCGCGCCGCCAGGTCGGCCGCCACCTCGGCCACGGCGAAGGCGAGCAGCAGCCACACCAGGGCCACGGGCTTGCCGGCCTGGATGGCCGCCATGCCCAGCGCGCCATAGGCGACGAACTCGCCCTGCGGGATGAACAGGACGCGGGTAACGGTGAAGACGAGCAGGATGGACAGGGCCAGCAGCGCGTAGATGGCGCCGTTGGTGATGCCGTCCTGTCCGAGTATCAGGGCGATCTGAGCATTCATGCGGCATTCCGGGTAGAACGGACGGGGGCATCAGGCGGCCGGCCCCCGCATGCACGAGGCGCCCCGCCAGCGGGATGCCTCGGAGCCGGCTCTGCCGGTCCGCAGGCATGCCCCGAGGAGGGGGAAGCGCGCGGCGCTGCGGGGGCGGACCTCACTGCGCCAGCGTCCAGTTGCCGTTCTTCACGGTGATGAGTTCGCGGCCGCGCTCGTCGAAGCCGCTGTGGTCGGCCGGCGTCATGTTGTAGACGCCCTGCGTGCCCACCAACTCCCTGGTCTGTTCCAGCGCGTCGCGCAGCGCGCTGCGGAACTCCTTGGTGCCCGGCTTGCCGGCCTTCTCGGCCTTGGGCACGGCCTGCTCCAGGAGCAGGCCGGCGTCGTAGACGTTGGCGCCGAAGGTGGCGGGCTTGGAGCCGTTGAGCTTCTCGTAGGCCGCGATGTAGTTGCTGGCCACTTTCTTGGAGGGGTTGCTGTCGGGCACTTCGGGCAGCACCAGCATCAGGCTGGCCGCCAGGATGGTGCCCTCGACCTTCTTGCCGCCCAGCTTGAGGAAATCGGGCAGCGCGGCGCCATGGGTCTGGTAGAACTTGCCCTTGTAGCCCTGGTCGTACAGCGTGGCCTGCGGCAGCACGCTGGCCGCGCCGGGCGCCGCCACCAGCACCGCGTCGGGCCTGGCCGCGAGGATCTTCAGCGCCTGGCCCGTTACCGAGCTGTCGTAGCGCAGGTAGCGCTCGTTGGCCGTGATCTTGATGCCTTTCTCGGCCGCCATGCCCGAGAACACCTTGTACCAGTTTTCGCCGTAGGGATCGTTCAGGCCGATGAAGCCCACGGTCTTGATGCCCGTCTTGGCCATGTGGTCGACCAGCGCGCGGGCGATGATGTCGTCGTTCTGCGTGGTCTTGAAGACCCACTTCTTCTGGTCGTTCATGGGCAGCACCACGGCCGCCGTGCCCACGGGGGCCAGCATGGGCACGCCGGCCTCGGCGGCGAACTGGATGACGCCCATGGCGTTGGGCGAGCCCGAGGGGCCGATCAGCGCGTCCACGTTCTGCTCGCTGATGAGCTTCTTGAAGGCTGTGACCGAGTTGGTCGAGTCGCTGGCGTCGTCCAGCGAGATGTATTCCACGGTGATGTCGCCGATTTTCCTGGGCAGCAGCGGCACCGAGTTTTTCTGCGGAATGCCCACCAGGGCCGTGGGGCCGGTGGACGAGGTGACGACGCCCACCTTCATCTGCGCCAGGGCGGGCATGGCGCAGAGGGCGGCGACCGCGGCGGCGGCGAGGGAGAGCTTCTTCGACAGCATGGCAAATCCTCCGAACAGGGAGCTGGGTGGATACGGCAGGACTACGGAGAAAACAGACTGCGGGGGGCGGCGGCACAGCACTGTAGACGCGCGCCGCGCGCTTACCTATCCGTCAAAACCCGCAATCGGGTCTTTCAGATGGTGATGGAGCCGACGCTGGCGCCGCCGCAGACGAACAGCGTCTGGCCGGTCACGAAGCTGTTGGCCGGATCGGCGAAGAACATCACGGCGCGGGCCACGTCGTCGGCGCGGCCCAGGCGTTTGACGGGAATGCCGTCGGCCAGTTTCCGCTCGCGCTCGCTGCCGGGCTCGATGACCTCGTAGAACATGTCGGTCTGGATGGGGCCGGGCGCGACCACGTTCACGGTGATGCCGTCCGCCGCCAGTTCCAGCGCCCAGGTGCGCGCCATGCCCAGCATGCCCGCCTTGGTGGCCGAATATGCGGTGCGCGTGGGCAGGCCCAGCGCGCCGCGCGAGGACATGAGCACGATGCGGCCGAACTTGCGCTCGCGCATGCCGGGCAGCGCGGCCTGCACCAGGCTGATGGCCGCGCCCAGATGCAACTGCGTGAGTCCGTGCAGATCTTCCTGCGTGACCTCGGGCAGCAGCTTGGGCCAGATCACGCCGGCGTTATGGATGATGTGGCTGACCGGATGCCGCCGCGCCGCCTCTGCCGCCGCCTGCGCGGTGGCCTGCGCGTCCAGCAGGTCAACCTGCATGGACGACAGCCGCGGATGGCTGAATTCAGGCGCGCGACGCGCCAGCGACACCACTTCGTACCCCGCCTCCAGCAAGCTGCGGCAAATCTCCGCGCCGATGCCCGCGCTGCCGCCGGTAACGATCGCCGTCTGCAATTTCCCCATGGCGTTTCCCTTGTCTGTCATTGTCAATCTTTTCCTATATGTCGAAGCGGGGCCCTACCCCGAGGGGGCGGCGCATAACGCTTCGGGGGAGTCACACCGTCAGCGCCAGCACGCGCAGCGGGCTGCCCGAGCCCTTGCGGATCTTCAGCGGCGCGGAGAACACCACCGCGCCGGTGGGCGGAAGCTGGTCCAGGTTGGTCAGGCATTGCAGGCCGTAGCGGTTGTTGCCGTGCATGTAGTAATGGCAGGGGTAGGGCGGGTCCAGGTGCTGGGCCTGCCCGGCGTCGGTGCCCACCGATTCGGTGCCGAAGCCGTGCACGTCGCGTTCGCGGATGAGCCAGGGCACGACCTCGGCGTCGGGGCCCGGGGAATGGGCGCCGTCCTCGCGCATGTTGAGATACTCGGCGGGCTTGGCGCGCTTGGACCAGTCGGTGCGCATCAGCACCCACGAGCGCGGCGGGATGCGCCCGTGGCGCTCCTCCCATTCGCGCACATAGTCGATGGTGAGCAGGAAGTCGGGGTTGTCGCGCGCCGGCTCCGAGCAGTCGATGACGCAGGCGCCAGCGATGAAGGCTTCGACCGGGATGGTGTCCACGGTATTGTCGGGCTGGTCCTTGCCGGTGATCCAGTGCGCGGGCGCGTCGAAGTGCGTGCCGGTGTGTTCGGAGCAGGAGAAGTTGTTCCAGTACCAGCCCGGGCCTCGCTCGTCGTAGCGCGAGATCTCCTCGATGCGGAAGGGCCAGGCCTGGCCGAACTCCGGCGGCAGCACGATGGTGGGGAACTCCGGCGTCAGGGTTTCCGTCAGGTCCACCAGGCGGATGCTTCCGGATGCCAGCTCGGCCAGGAATTGGGTCAGGATGTTCGGGCTCATGCGTGGATCTCCTCGGGGTTGCGGGCAGGCGGCGCGGCGCGCCTTCACTGCCCCAGTTCGCGTTCCAGTCCTTTGGGGTTTTCGGCCAGGCGGGCGCGGAACTCCTGCGCCACGTCGCCCACGTACACGTCTTCCAGGCCGTCGCGCAGCGCGCGCACGATGGCGCCGGCCAGGGCGGCGGGCGCCACGCGCGGCGGCGGCGTGCGCTGTTCCCACTCATGGTCCAGCGGACCGGGAAACACGTTCACCACGCGCACGCCCGCGGCGCGCATTTCGGCGCGCAGGCATTGCGCCAGCGACAGCGCGGCGGCCTTGGAGGCCGACCACATGCCGCGCGCGGGCAGGTTCACGTGCGCGTAGATCGAAAGCACGTTCACCCAGGCCGCCGCGTTGTTCACGCCGTCGGCGGCGCGGGCGCACAGGGCCGGGCCGAAGGCCTGGGCCAGCCGCGCCAGGCCCAGCACGTTCACGTCCAGCGCGTCGCGCGCGGTATTGACGTCTTTGCGGTGGAGCAGGCCGCCCTCGCGCTCGAAGTCGGCGGTGTTGACCAGGATCTCCACCTTGCCGCCGATGGACGCCGCCACACGCTCCACCGAGTCGGTGTCGGTTACGTCCAGGGCCACGGCCTGGACGCGGGCCTCGGCCGCCAGCGCGTCGAACGCCGCGTCGCGCCGCCAGGGTTGCGGATCGCCCAGGAACACGGCGGGGCTGCCCGCGTCCAGCAGGGCGCGCGCCACGGCCTGGCCGACCGCCGACTTCCCGTCGGTGACCAGGGCGCGGCGGAACTTGGGATCGCACGAAGTCTCGCGCAGGGTCTTGTCGTCTTCCATATGGGGCGTGCTCCGTTCGGGCAGGGCGATCATCACGGCCTGGCCGCTGCGGTCCAGTTTCAGCGCCAGGCGCACGCGCGCGCCGTCGGCGCAATCCTGGTGCACGTGGGCCACGACCGAAGGGCCGGCGTCCATGCGCACCGTGCCCACGCGCCAGGGCAGGCGTTCGCGGAAATACAGGTCGTTGCTGTGATGCAGGGTGGTGCTGGCCAGCAATACGCCCAGGGGCGACACCGGCTTCCACGACAGCCGTTCTGACAGGCAGCGGCCGCACACCTCGCGCGGCGGGTACTGCACGGCGGCGCACTCGGCGCACACCTGCAGCGCGAAGCGGCCCTCGGCGGCGGCGGCCGTCAGGCCCAGCGCGCGCCGGCTGCGCGAGCCGGGCGGCAGCGTGGGCTG
>NZ_LHSJ01000244.1:0-6451 GCF_001270295.1 Achromobacter sp. DMS1
CCGGCAGGCGCGCGCCGGGTCCGGCGAGGCGCTGCACCAGCCGCCGCACCCATAGGGGAGAACATCGTGGAATTCGACTGGACAGTCATCCGGGACGCCTGGCCCAACCTGCAGCAAGGCACCCTCATGACCATCAAGATCACCTTCTGGGGGCTGGTGGGGGGCTTCATCCTGGGGGCGGTCGCGGGCGTGGTGCGCGCCTACGCGCCTCCCGTCCTGGCGGGCATCGCCCAGGTCTACGTGGCGGTCATACGCGGCACGCCCATCGTGGTGCAGGTGATGTTCATCTACTTCTCGCTGCCGGTGCTGGCCGGCATCCGCGTGGAGGCCGAGATGGCGGCCATCGTCACGCTGATGATCAACTCCGGCGCGTACATCGCCGAGATCGTGCGCGGCGCGCTGCTGTCGGTGCACAAGGGCCTCAAGGAGGCGGGGCAGGCCATGGGCCTGCCGTTTCACAAAATCCTGTTCCACATCATCGGCCCGGTGGCGTTCCGGCGCATGATCCCGCCGCTGGGCAACCAGTGCATCATCAGCCTCAAGGATTCCTCGCTGTTCATCGTGATCGGCGTGGCCGAGCTTACGCGCCAGGGCCAGGAAATCATGGCGAGCAATTTCCGCGCGGTGGAAATCTGGTCGGCGGTCGCCGTCGTGTACCTGATCCTTACCGGCCTCATGGCGCTGGGCCTGCGTCTGCTCGAAAAGAGGATGCGCATACTATGAGCATGGTCGAATTTTACAACGTCACCAAGCGCTTCGGCGACTCGCTGGTGCTGGACGGCATCACGCTCAACATCGAGGCGGGCGAGGTCGTGGTGGTGGTGGGCCCTTCGGGGTCGGGCAAGTCCACGTTCCTGCGCTGCATCAACGTGCTGGAAACGATCAACGGCGGAGACCTGCTCGTGGACGGCCTGAGCGTGAAGGGCGACGCGGCCCAGGTGCGCGAGATACGCCGCGAGGCGGGCATGGTGTTCCAGCAGTTCAACCTGTTCCCGCAGATGACGGCGCTGGAAAACGTGATGTTCGGCCCGGTCCACACCCGCGGGCAGAGCCGCGCCGAGGCCCGCCAGCTCGCGCAGGAGCTGCTGCGCAAGGTGGGCCTGGCCGAGCGCATGGACCACTATCCCGCCGAGCTGTCGGGCGGGCAGCAGCAGCGCGTGGCCATCGCGCGCGCGCTCGCCATCAAGCCCAAGCTCATGCTGTTCGACGAGCCCACCTCGGCGCTCGACCCGGAACTGCGCCACGAAGTGCTCAAGGTCATGCGCGACCTGGCCGAGGAGGGCATGACCATGGTGGTGGTCACGCACGAAATGGAGTTCGCGCGCAAGGTGGGAAGCCGCCTCATTTTCATCGACGGCGGCAAGATCGCCCACGACGGCCCGCCGGCAGAGCTGCTGGGCAACCCGCCCAGCCAGCGCCTGCGCGATTTCCTGCAGCACGTGGGCTGATCCGGGCGGCGGCGCCCATGCGCCGCGCGCTACAGGCCGCGGTGCTCCACCGCGTACTTGATGAGTTCGGCCTGGCCGTCGATGCCCAGCTTGCGCTTGATGTTCAGGCGATGGGTTTCCACCGTGCGCACCGACAATCCGAGCTCGCGGGCGATCTGCTTGTTGGCGTGGCCGTCGGCGATGTGGCGCAGCACGTCGCGCTCGCGCTGCGTCAATGCCGCGGCCGCAGCGCTGGCCTGCGAAAGGCGCAGGGCCGCCGCGGCGCTGAAATGGCTGCGCCCCGCCATGATGGCCTGGATGGCGGCCACGATTTCCTGCGCGGGCTCGTCCTTGAGCAGATAGCCGCGCGCGCCCGCCCTGACGGCCTGCACCATGTACTCGGGATTGTCGTGCATCGAAAGCACGACGATGGCCATCTGCGGATAGCGCTCGCGCAGCTGCGCGGTGAGTTCGAGGCCGCCCACCCCCGGCATGTTCAGGTCCATGAGCGCGAGGTGCGGCAGCGCGCCGCCGTCGGGGTCGCGGGCCATGCAGGCGCGCAGGAAATCCAGCGCGCCGGCGGCGTTGCCCGCTTCGCCCACCACGCGCAGGCCGGGCACGGTTTCCAGCCGCAGGCGCAGGCCGTCGCGCACCAGGGGATGGTCGTCGATGAGCAGCAGGCGGATATCGTCGGAGGAATCGCTCATGCCTGGGGTTCCGTGGGAGTGGGCAGCGGCAGCCAGGCCTGCAGCGTGGTGCCGCGCGGGCCCGAGCGCAGGTTCAGGGTGCCGGACAGCGCCGCCATGCGTTCGCGCATGTTGCGCAGTCCGATGCCGCGCTGCGGGTCGTGGTGAACTTCGCCGTAGTCGAAGCCGGCGCCGTCGTCGGAAATGGTCAGCCGCAGATCGCGCGCGCCGTAGGCCAGGGCGACGTCGGCCCGGTGCGCGCGCGCATGGCGCAGCACATTGGTGAGGGCTTCCTGGGCCACGCGGAAGAGGGCGGTGGCGTGGGCCTCGGGCAGGCGGACGGGCACGCCTTTCGTGGTGACCCGCACGGACAGCGGCGGCTCGCCGTCCTTGCCCGGCGCGGCGAACTCGCGGGCCAGGTGTTCCAGCGCGGCGGGCAGGCCGAGATCGTCCAGCAGGGTGGGCCGCAGATTGTGCGAAATGCGGCGCACCTCGCCCAGCGCCAGGTTCAGCCGCTCCAGCGCGCCGCCCAGCGGGGCGTCGATGTGCGCGAGCGCCTGCGGATCGTCCGCGTGGCGCTGCCGCAGGCGCTCGCGCGCGGCCTCCAGCGCCAGCTTGATCGACACCAGCACCTGGCTGATGCCGTCGTGCAGCTCGCGCGACAGGCGGGCGCGCTCGTCTTCCTGCGAGCGCACCAGCTGCCGCGCCATGAGCCGCAGCTTGGCGTCGGACTGGCGGTGGTCGCTGATGTTGAGCGCCAGGCCGCAGGCCGCCACCCCCAGGATGGCGACCGCCGCGATGCCCGCCACCCAGGCGAACATATTGCGGATATTGGCCTGGGCGGCGGCGTCGATGCGCCGCAGCGCCTGCTCCACGTCGTCGAGGTAGATGCCCGTGCCGATCATCCAGCCCCAGTGTTCGAGCACGGCGACGTAGCCGAGCTTTTCCACGGTCTGGTGCGTGGAGGGCTTTTCCCAGAGATAGTGCACGGCCTGGCCCTGGCGGCCGCCGCGGCGGGCCGCCTCCAGCAGGTTCTGGATCACGGGCTGCCCGCGGGTGTCGCGCAGGTTCCAGAGGTCTTTGCCCACCAGCTCGGGCTGCCGGGGATGCATGAGGTTGCGCCCGCGCAGGTCGTAGACGAAGAAATAGCCGTCGTGGCCGAACTCCATCTGCGCCAGCAGATCGAGGGCGCGCTGGCGCGTGGCCGCGTCGTCGCCCGCCTGCTGCAGCGGCGCCACGGCGCTGTAGGCCAGGCTCACATAATGCCGCAGTTCGCTTTCCTTGCTCCCCAGCCAGGCGTTCTCGACCACTTCTTTTTCGCGCTGCGCCAGCTTCAGGCCCTGGGCGTAAAGCGCGTAGGCGGTGGCCGCCAGCGCCACGAGCAGGGGCACGGCGGCCAGCAGGAAGATTTTCAGGCGCAGCTTCATGGGAGACGGATCGCCCGGAAACGGGCCGCCCGCGACGGGGCGGGCCGGATGTTGCGGTGCATTATGGGGGCGGATTGCCGGGAAAAAGCGTCGATACGCCGGCTATTTTACGGTTCCGCCGGCCGGCCTGCGGCGCCGCACTACGTAATAGCACGTAGATGAACTGCGTAGTTTCGCGCTTGTAGGGCGGGCGGCCAGCCGAAATACTATCGCCCGCGCCGATCGGGCGCTGGCGGGCCCGCGCGTCCGCCGTCCTACAACAATGATTCTGCCTTTCCGCGGGACGAGAAAGGCGTCGCGCCAAAAGCGAGGCGGGAGGCAATAGGAGCTTTTATGCAGACCAGCAGCAAGGGACTGGGTGGACACCTGGTCTGGCTGGCGGTCGCGGTGCTGGGCGCGTTCGCGCTGGGCACCGTGGCGCTGGCCAGGGGCGAGACGATCAATGCGCTATGGGTGGTGATCGCCGCCGTGTGCGTCTACCTCATCGCATACCGCTATTACAGCCGCTTCATCGCCGACAAGGTCTTCCAGCTCGACCCGACCCGCATGACGCCGGCCTGGAAGCACAACGACGGCCTGGACTACGTGCCCACCAACAAGCACGTGCTGTTCGGCCACCACTTCGCCGCCATCGCGGGCGCGGGTCCGCTGGTCGGCCCCGTGCTGGCCGCGCAGATGGGCTATCTGCCAGGCATGCTGTGGATCCTGGCCGGCGTGGTGTTCGCCGGCGCGGTGCAGGATTTCACCATTCTCTTCATCTCCACGCGCCGCGACGGCCGTTCGCTGGGCGACCTGGTCAAGTCGGAGCTGGGCCGCGTGCCGGGCGTGATCGCGCTTTTCGGCGCGTTCATGATCATGGTCATCATTCTGGCCGTGCTGGCCCTCATCGTGGTCAAGGCGCTCACGCACTCGCCCTGGGGCACCTTCACCGTGGCGGCCACCATCCCCATCGCCGTCTTCATGGGCGTATACCTGCGCTACATCCGTCCCGGCAAGATCGGCGAGGTGTCCATCATCGGCTTCGTGCTCCTCATGGCCGCCATCGTGTTCGGCCAGGACGTGGCCGCGCACCCCACGCTCAGCGCCATGTTCGACTTCGACGGCAAGGGGCTCACCTGGATCCTGATCGGCTACGGTTTCGTGGCCTCGGTGCTGCCCGTCTGGCTGCTGCTGGCGCCGCGCGACTACCTGTCCACCTTCCTCAAGATCGGCACCATCGTGGGCCTGGCCATCGGCATCCTGGTGGTCGCGCCCGAGCTGAAGATGCCCGCGCTGACCCAATTCGTGGACGGCAGCGGCCCGGTGTGGTCGGGCAACCTGTTCCCCTTCCTCTTCATCACCATCGCCTGCGGCGCGGTGTCGGGCTTCCATGCGCTGATCTCCTCGGGCACCACGCCCAAGCTGATCGAGAACGAGACGCAGGCCCGCTACATCGGCTACGGCGGCATGCTGATGGAATCGTTCGTGGCCATCATGGCCCTGGTGGCGGCCTGCGTCATCGAGCCCGGCATCTACTACGCCATGAACAGCCCCGCCGCCGTCATCGGCACCACGCCGGAGCACGTGGCCCAGGTGGTGTCGAGCTGGGGCTTCGTCGTCACCCCGGCCGACCTGGTCCAGACCGCCAAGGACGTGGGCGAAAGCACCATTATCTCGCGCGCCGGCGGCGCGCCCACGCTGGCCGTGGGCATGGCGCACATCCTGCACCAGGCCATCGGCGGCCCGAGCATGATGGCGTTCTGGTACCACTTCGCCATCCTGTTCGAGGCGCTCTTCATCCTGACCGCGGTCGATGCGGGCACGCGCGCGGGCCGCTTCATGCTGCAAGACCTCCTGGGCACGTTCGCGCCCTCGCTCAAGCGCACCGACTCGCTGCCCGCCAACCTGGTCGCCACGGCCCTGTGCGTGGCCGCCTGGGGCTATTTCCTGTACCAGGGCGTGGTCGATCCGCTGGGCGGCATCAACACGCTGTGGCCGCTGTTCGGCATCGCCAACCAGATGCTGGCCGCCATCGCGCTGACGCTGGGCGCCGTGGTGCTCTTCAAGATGAAGCGCGACCGCTACGCCTGGGTGGCCGTGCTGCCCACGCTGTGGCTGCTGGCCTGCACGCTGACCGCCGGCTGGCAGAAGATCTTCGACGCCAATCCCAAGGTGAGCTTCCTGGCGCACGCGGACAAGTACAACGCCGCCATCGCCCAGGGCCAGGTGCTGGCCCCGGCCAAGTCGCTGCCGGAAATGTCGCGCGTGGTGTTCAACGACTATGTCAACGCGTCGCTGTGCGCCATTTTCATGTTCGTCGTGGTGAGCGTGGTGGTGTTCGGAATCCGTTCGGCCCTCAAGGCGCGCGCCGAAAACCGTCCCACCGCCCGCGAAACCCCGTACGAAGTCCTGCCGGCCGCCGCCGGGGCGGACTGACAGAGGAGGCCGCCGCATGCTGTTCCATACCATGAGCTCGGCGGCGGCGTCGCCGGCCGCTACCTGGGCCAGACCCTGCGCCTGATGGTCGGCGTGCCCGACTACGACACCTATGTGGCACACATGCGGCGCAACCACCCGGACCAGGAGCCGATGAGCTACGAGGCGTTCTTCCGCGAGCGGCAGGACGCCCGCTACGGTGGCAAGAAACGCATCGGCTGCTGTTGAGCGCCGCCGCCTTTTCTTGCATGCAGAGCCTGGGTCCCGCGAAAGCGGGACTTTTTTTGCCGGGGTTCCGCCGGGCCGCGCGTGCTTCAGGCAGCGGCCCGCCGACGTGATCAACGTGGCGCGGCAGTTCGCCGCCAACGCCGACAAGACCCGCGGCAAGTCCATGATCATCCTGGGCGCGGGGACTGAACCACTGGTACCACATGGACATGGCATACCGGGGCATCATCAACCTGGTGGTGATGTGCGGCTGCGTGGGCCAGTCCGG
>NZ_LHSJ01000245.1:0-6393 GCF_001270295.1 Achromobacter sp. DMS1
GCCCGCGCCGCGCCCGGCCGCAGCGGGCGCCGTCCGGCCGGGCCCTCGCGCCGGCCTGAGGCGCTGCGCCCGGCGCACCCTCGTGCGCCGGGCGTCTCGCTCAATCGATCTTGTAGTCCATCCAGGAGGCCACCATGTCGCGCAGCCCCCCTTCCTCGTGGAACTGGTCCCTGCCGCCCTCGGCCTTGTTGCGGCCGAGCTCCAGGATGTACAGGTAGTCCGAGATCTCCGCGCAGCGCCGCACGTTCTGGTCCACCAGCACCACGGTCATGCCCTCGTCGGCAAAGCCGCGGATCAGCGCGTAGAGCTCCTTGGAGATCTTGGGCGCCAGCATGGCGGTGGGCTCGTCCAGCAGGATGACCTCGGGTTCGTTGAGCAGGGCCCGGCCGAACTCGACGAAGCGCTGCTGGCCGCCGCTCATGCTGGAAACGGGGTCATTGCGCTTCTGGGCCAGGATGGGAAAGCGCGCGTATACGCTGTCGATGCGCCTGCGCACCCGCGCCTTGTCGCGGCGGAACGGCCAGCAGCCCAGCAGCAGGTTGTCTTCCACCGACAGTTCGCCGAACAGGCTGCGGTGCTGCGGCACGAACGCCACGCCGCTTTCTGCGCGCTGGTGCGCGGGCTGCCGGCTGATGTCGCGCCCGTCCAGCGTGATGCGGCCGCCGCGCAGCGGCAGGAAACCGAACAGCGTCTTGAGCACGGTGGACTTGCCCGCGCCGTTGGGGCCGATGATGCCCGTGACCTGGCCGCGCCGCGCCTGGATGCTGACGCCGTTCAGGATGGTGATGTCGCCGTGGTAGGCCACGGTGACGTTGTCCAGCGCGAGTACCGGCTGCGTATTCATGGCTCAGGCTCCCAGGTAGGCTTCCACCACGCGCTCGTCGTTGCGCACCACGTCCGCGTCCCCCTCGCAGAGAATCGCGCCTTCGTTCATCACGATGATGTGATGCGATAGCTGGTAGATCGACGTCAGGTCGTGCGACACCAGCACGACCGAGCAGTCGTGCTCGGTGGGCACCTCGCGGATGATGGAGATCAGCAGCTGCGCCAGCGACGGGTTGACGCCGGCGAACGGCTCGTCGAGCAGGATGACCTTGGGCCGCGCCACCATGATGCGCGCAAGCTCCAGCAGCTTCTGCTGCCCGCCCGACAGTTCCTCGGCATGGTTGTGGCGCAGGCGGTACAGCTCCACCTTGTGCAGCCAGTACTCGGACTGGCTCTGGCGCTCCTGGGCCGAGCGCGGGGTCTGCTGCTGGGCCACGTCCAGGTTGTCCAGCAGGCTCAGGTGAGCGAACACGCGCGGCACCTGGAAGGTGCGGCCCACGCCCCGGCGGGCGATTTCGTGCGTGGGCAGCCCGCCGATGGGCTGGCCGTCCAGCTCGATGCGGCCTTCGTCGGGCACGTACAGGCCATTGATGCAATTCAGCAGCGTGGTCTTGCCCGAACCGTTCATGCCGATGATGCCCAGGATGGCGCGGCGCGGCACGTGCAGGTCCACGCCCTGCAGCGCGGTCAGGCCGCCGAAGCGTTTTTTCAGGTTCGTCACTCGCAGCATGGGTGGCTCCGTCTCAACGCAGCACGCGCTGGCCGAACAGGCCGGTCGGGCGCGCGAAGATCATGCCCACCATCAGCGCGAAGCCCAGGATGGTGGCGATGGAAGGGTTGAAGAACACCACCGAAACCTGCTCGGTGACGCCGAACAGCAGCGCGCCCACCAGCGCTCCCACCGGATGCCCCAGCCCGCCGAGCACGATGACGATGAAGCCGATCAGCGTGTAGTCGTTGCCCATGAAAGGCGAGAACGAGGGAAACACCAGGGCGACCAGCACGCCGGTCACGCCGGCCAGCCCGATGCCCAGGCCGAAGGCAACGGCCGACAGCCGCTCGGCGTTGATGCCCACGATGCGCACGGCATCGCGGTTCATGATGATGGCGCGCAGCGCCTTTCCCACCTGCGTGCGGTACAGGAACCAGGCCAGCGCGCCGATCGTGGCCAGCGCGATCGCCAGCGCGAGCAGCCGCACCGACGGAATCAGCACCGGCCCGAACTTCAGGAACACGGGCTCGATGCTGAAGGGCAGCGTGCGGGCGTCGGCGTCGAAAACCAGCAGCATCAGCGCGCCCAGCATGATGGACACGCCGAACATCAGCAGCAGGGAGCTGAGCTCGGGGTCATCCGAGCGCGACAGGCGCGGGATCAGGACGTAATAGAGCGCGTAGCCCGCCGCGAAGAACACCAGGAAGGCGAGCGGCAGCGCCGCCACCGGATTGACGCCCGCCTGCTCCATAAGGAAATAGGCGAAATAGGCCCCCAACACGAGGAACTCGCCATGGGCGAAGTTCACGACGCGCAGCACGCCGAACACCACATTGAGACCGACGCCGATCAGGCCGTAGATGGCGCCGAGTATGAGGCCGTTTATCAGGCCCTGGATGAGAAGTCCGCTCATGCCGCATTCCCCTTTCTGTCTTGGCGGATTCAGGCGATGTATTGCCGCAGCCTGGGATAGCGCTTCAGCAGGCTGCCCAGGATGCGCGCGGCAGGAACAGCATGAGAAGCACGATCACCAGCCCCAGCAGCAGCAGGTTCAGCACCGGGAATTTCTGCCAGATCAGGTGGTCGATGCCCAGCAGCGCCAGGGTGCCGGCCACCGGGCCGAGAATGGTGCCGAAGCCGCCGGCCATGGCGTAGATGATGCTCTTGGCCGTGACCAGCACATGGAAGGCGTATTCGGGATCGACGACGTTGGTGTACCAGGCCTCCACCCCGCCCGCCAGCGCGGGAAAGAGCGCAGCCAGCATCCACGCCTTCAGCCGGGTGCGCGGCACGTGGACACCCACGCAGGCGGCCGCCATGTCGTCGTCGCGGATGGCCTTGAGGGCCTTGCCCAGCGGCGACACCGACAGCCAGGTCACCGTGGCCAGGCAGGCGGCCATGACCGCCAGCATGGCGTAGTAGCTGTGCGTGGGATTGTTGGCATTGGACAGGATCAGGCCCATGCTGCCGCCCGTGTAGGCGTCGGGCAGGTTGGAGATCAACAGGCGCACGATGCTCGCCAGCGCCAGGCTGACAATGCCGAAGTACACGCCGCGCAGGCGCAGCGTGGGCGCGAACAGCAGCGAGAGCAGCACCCCGGCGACGCCGCCGCGGCCAGCGAGGGCAGGATGGGCCACTGCAGCACCTTGTAGCAGACGCCCGTGCCGTAGGCGCCCACGCCGTAGAACACCACGTAGCCGAACGGCAGGTAGCCCGTGAATCCCACGCAGATGTTCATGGCGCTGGCCATGGTGATCCACAGCATCAGGTAGAACGCGAACGACACGTTCGAGGTGGCGCCCGGCACCAGGGCCAGGGCGGCGCACAGCGCCAGGAAGACGCCGATGGCGATGCGGATGCGCAGGCGCGCGATGCGCTGGTCGTGTTCGCGGGCCGGCAGGCCGGTCGCCGCGACGGGGCTGCTGCTCATGGTTTTCCTCCGGGTGGATGGGGAAAAACGGCCGTCACTTGCGTAACGGATTATGCGCAGTTCAGCCCGGAAAAACCATAACTACAGGTTAAGTGTTTACCCTGGATTTCGGCGAGAAAGTCTCACGCAGCACCGCCTGGAGCTCCTCGACGAACTCGCCGGCAATGCGCGACAGCGGACGATTGCTGGTGTGGATGGCGCTGATGTGCAGGGGAATGTTCTCGGCCAGCGGCACGATGGCCACCTCGGGCCAGATGTTGTGCATGACGGTGAATTCGTCGATGACGGCAATGCCGGCGCCGGCATTGACCAGCGCGCAGGCCAGGTGGCTCCAGGGCACGTCCGCGCACATCTTCACCGGCAGGCCGGCCTGTTCGAAGGCATTGAGGGCCAGCATGCCGTAGGGCATGCGGGTGCCGACCACGATGAGCGGGTGCGGCGACAGGTCCGCCAGGCTCACCGACGCCCGCCCGGCCAGCGGATGGCCACGCGGAATGGCCGCCACCATGCGCCCCGTGTGCAGGGGGATATTGGTGAGAAAAGGGTGGTCGGCCTGCATGACGACCAGCCCCAGCTCGGCCTCGCCGTGGAGCACGTCGGGCAGCATCTGCGTCAGGGCGGTGGCGTTGAGCCGCAGCAGCACGTCGGGATGGCGCTGCTGGAAGCGGGCCACAGCCCGGGGCACCAGGTACTGGGTGAGGCTGGGAATGGACGTCAGCCGCAGCACGCCCGAGCCATGGCTGGACAGCGCCTCGGCCAGGTCGTTGACGCGCTGCATCATCCGCTGCGCGCGGTCGATCTCCTCGAACAGGCTGTGGACCTGGCGCGTGGGCTGCAGCCGCCCGCGCACCCGCTCGAACAGCTCCAGGCCGAGCTGCTTTTCCGTGTGCGCCAGCATGCGGCTCACGGCGGGCTGGCTGATGCCCAGCAGCCGGGCCGCGCCGCTGATCGAGCCGGCGGTAACGATGGCCCAGAGCATTTCGGTCTGCCGGTAATTGAGTTTGTTCAAGGCGTGCACTCCATATCTTTTTGTTATACGCTATTTGCGCGATTGCGCAAATCGTGCGCAATACGACTTGCGGTTGGCCTGTAGCGGCGACTGTCGGCATTTCCCATCCCTGCAATCCCAGGAGTCTTCCCATGCTCAGAAGTCAGTGGTTATCCCGCCTGTCCGCCATCATGCTGGCGGCCGCGGCGCTGGCGCCGGCCCCCGGCTCGGCGCAGTCCTCCGACACAATCCGGATCGGCATGACCGTCTCGTCCACCGGCAGTTTCGCCCTTGCCTCCCAGTCGGGCGTGCGCGGCGTGGAACTGTGGGTCCATGACGTCAACAAGCGGGGCGGCATCGAGTTCGGCGGCAAGAAACACCCGGTCGAACTCGTCAAGCTCGACGACCGCAGCGACAAGCAGATGGTCACCCGCGTCTACGAACGCCTGATTGTCGATGAAAAAGTCGATCTGGTGTTCGCCCCCTTCGGCTCCACGCTGACGGCCGCCGCCGCCACCGTCACCGAACGCCTGGGCAAGTACATGATGGTCTGGTCCGCCGCCAGCGACGACCTGTACAGGCAGGGATTCAAGTACATGGTCTCGGGCACGCAGATGCCGGTGTCGGCCATGCTCAAGGCGCCCACCGAGCTGGCCGCCCGCCTCGGCGTGAAGAAAGTCGCGCTGCTGTATTCCGACGAGCCGTTCCCCGCGGGCCTGGCCGCCGGCGGCCGCGAGCAGGCCAAGCGGCTCGGCCTGCAGCTCGTCATGGACGAGAAGTACCCGAAAGGCCAGAAAGACTTCAGCACCCTGCTGCAGAAAGCCAAGGCCGCCGGCGCCGAAGCGCTGATTCCGACCTCGTACGAAGGCGACCTCATCAGCATGACGCGCCAGATGAAGCAGCTCGACATCAACTTTCCGTACACCTTCATGGTGTATGCCTCCACGCCGCAGTTCCAGGCCATCGGCGCCGACGCCGACTACATCTTCAGCCACACCAACTACCACCCCGCCATCAACTGGAAAGTCAACGCGGGCATGACGCGCGAGCAGTTCGCCCGGGCCTACGACGCGCTGTTCCCCAAGGCCGAGTTCCCGCCCGACTTCCAGACCGCGCTCGCCTACGGCGCAGGCGCGCTGACCGAAGAGATCATCAAGAAGGCCGGCTCCACCGACGCCGCGGCGCTCAAGCAGGCCTCCATGGACCTCTCCGACAAGCTCACCGTGATGGCCGGCCCCTATGCCATCGACGAGACGGGCAAGCAGCTCAAGATGCCTTTCCCGGTCGTGCAGCTGCTGCCGGGCAAGAAAATGGCGCCCGTGTGGCCCGAGGACGTCGCCACGGCCAAGGCGGTCTATCCCGCGCCGGCCTGGAACCGGCGCTGATCCGCAAGGCCCCGGCGCAGGCGCCTGACCCGGGACGCGGCGCCGGGGCATTTACACCACCATCGAGGAAGACATGGCAGAACTCGCATTTTCCAGCCTGGCATCGCTGGCCGCAGGGCTGGAAGCCCGCCGCTACAGCGCCGTGGAGCTGGCGCAGCATTACCTGGCGCGCATCGCGCGCGCAACGCGGCGCTGGGCGCCTACGTCGAAGTGGACGAAGCCCGCACCCTGGCGCTTGCGCAGGCCGCCGACCTGCGGCGCGCGCACGACTGTCTCCTCGGCCCCCTGGACGGCCTGCCCATCGCCATCAAGGATCTCTGCGAAATGCGCGGCCGCGTCACCACGGCCGGCTCCCTGGCCTGGCGCGGACGCCGCAGCCCGCTGACGGCCACCGTGGTCGAGCGCCTGCTCGCCGCCGTATGGTGCCGCTGGGCAAGACGCACATGGTGGAATTCGCCTTCGGCGGCTGGGGCACGAACCCCCTGATGGGCACGCCGCGCAACCCCTGGGATCTCGGGGCGCACCGCATTCCCGGCGGCTCGTCCAGCGGCTC
>NZ_LHSJ01000246.1:0-6349 GCF_001270295.1 Achromobacter sp. DMS1
CACGCCGGCTCGACGCCCCGCCAATGGCGCCGCTACAGCCCGGGCCAGCGCCTGCTGCGCTTCGCCCTGTACCTGGCGGTGGTCGCCGCCATCGTGCAAGCCGTGCGCAGCGTGGAGATCATCCCGGAGTTCCTGTACGACGCGCCGGAACAGATGGCCGACCTCTTCCAGCGCATGTGGCCGATCGACTGGGGCTACTACCTGGAAGGCGTACACGGCCCGCTGGTCGAAACCCTGCACATCGCCACGCTGGGCACCATCCTCGCGGTGATCATGGCCGTGCCGGTAGGCCTGCTGGCCGCCCACAACCTCACGCCCAGCAGGCCCGTCAACCTGCTGGCCCGGCTCATCCTGGTGTCCAGCCGCTCGGTCAACTCGCTGGTGTGGGCGCTGCTCTTCATCGCCATCTTCGGCCCGGGCGCCCTGGCGGCACGCTGGCTATCGCGTTCCGCTCCATCGGCTTTGTCGGCAAGCTGGTGGGCGAGGCCATCGAAGAGGCACAGCGCGGCCCCATCGAGGCCGTCACCGCCACCGGCGCGAGCCGGGGCGCGGTGCTCTGGTACGCCTACTGGCCGCAGATCCGGCCGGCGTTCTGGTCCATCGTGCTGCTGCGCTGGGACATCAACGTGCGCGAGTCCGCCGTGCTCGGGCTGGTGGGCGCGGGCGGCATCGGCATGGCCCTGGACACCGCGCTCAACCTCTTCCAGTGGGACCGCGTCTCGCTGGTGCTGGCCGCGATCTTCGCGATCGTCGTCGTCGCCGAGATCGTCATCACGCAGGCGCGCAAGCGCATCCTGTGAGCCCCCTCCCGCGCGCCCCGGCGGACTTCCCGCCCCGGGGCGCGCTTCATGCCGCCTTCCCCTGCCCGCTTGTTGCGCCCGTCCGGGCCGACTATGCTGCACATGACCGGAATATGACCCGTCATCAAATCCGCTGCACGGCTTGAGTAATATCCTGCCTTTTCACGCCGGACACCCGCTCCATGTCGGAACAAGAACTCAAATTGCACGTGCCCATGGCGTTCCGCGCAAGCGTGCTGCGGGAAATGAAGCAGCGCGAAGTCGCGCGCGTCCGGCTGCACGCCATGTACTTCGATACGCCCGAGCGCGAGCTGGCGCGCGCGCGCATCGCGATCCGGCTGCGCCAGGAAGGCGCGGAATGGGTGCAGACGCTGAAAATGCCGGGCGCCGACGCCATCACCCGCGTCGAGCTGAACCACCCCCGCCCCGGCCCGATACTCGACCTTTCCGTCTATGCCGGCACGGAGCAGGAAGCCGCGCTGGCCGCGCTCAAGGGCGAACTCGGCCTGCGCTACGAAACCGACGTGCAGCGCCTGCTGCGCCGCGTGCGCACCCGCCAGGGCACGGTGGAACTAGCCTACGACACGGGCATTCTGCGCGCCGGTGCGCTGGAACTGCCGATTTCCGAGCTGGAGTTCGAGCTGGTGTCGGGCCGGCCCGCCGCGATCTTCTCCCTGGCGCGCAAATGGCAGCAGCGGCACGGGCTGGTGCTCGACCCCCGCAGCAAGTCCGAACGCGGCGACGCGCTGGCGCAGCTCGCGCGGCGGCTCGAAGACGTGGATGCCGGCGCCGAAGCAGAGCGCGAGGCGCGCCGGGCCGAGGCCATCGCCCGCTTCTGGGCGCCGCGCACGGCAGCGCCCGTCAGGCTGGAGCCCGGCATGAGCGCGCCGCAAGCCATGGCGCGCGTGGCCGCCGAGTGCCTGGACCAGATCGCCCGCAACGCATCGGTGCTGGCCGAGGTGGACACCGAGGGCGTCTGCCGCGCCGGCAATTCCGAGCACGTGCACCAGCTGCGCGTCGGCATCCGCCGCCTGCGCTCCGCCTGGCGCCTGTTCGACGGCTGGACCGGCCCGGTTCCGGCCTCCCTGCTGGACGACATGCGGCGCCATTTCGCCGCGTTCGGGGCGAACCGCGACCAGGACGTGCTGAACGAAACCATCGCGCCGGCGCTCGCCCGCGCGGGCATGCCCATGCTGCCCGCCGAGTCCGCCGCGCCGCAGGAAGACGCCCGGGCCATCGCCGGCGGCAAGGCGTTCCAGTCCTGGCTGCTGAACCTGCTCGAATGGAGCCTGGACGTGCCGGCCGCCGAGGCGCCCGCGTCCGGAGCGCCGCCCGCCCGGCGTGCGCGGGGCGCCGACGACCACGCCCCGGAGCCCGCCATCCGGCTCGAAGGCGGGCCGTCGTCATCGGCAGCGGCGCGCGTGCCGGCCATCATTCCGCTGCAGGCCGCTCAGCCCGATCCCGCGTCCCTGCGGAAGCTGCTCGCCCGCCGCCTGCGCCGCTGGCACCGCAAGGTCGCCGAAGCCGGCCTGCGCTTCGCCGAGCTTCCGCTGGCCGAGCGCCATGAGTTGCGCAAGCGCGGCAAGCGGCTGCGCTATGGCCTGTCGTTCGCCGAATCGCTGCTGCCGGCCGGACGCCTGCGCGACTACCGCAAGCTGCTCTCGCACGTGCAGGACGTGCTGGGCGAGATCAACGATCTCGCCCTCGCCCGCGACCACTACGCGGCCCGCACCGCCGCCCACCCCGAAGCCTGGTTCGCGCTGGGCTGGATCAGCGCGCGTCTCGACGAACTCACCGCCGAGGCCCGGCGGGCGTTCCAGGACCTGGCCCACGGCAAGCCGTTCTGGAAATAGCCGTCCGCGCCTTGCGCCCCGGCTGACCGGCCGGGGCGCGCGCACCTACCTTCTCGATACGACAGCCGTGCTTCCGCTTGCAAGCGGACACGCTTCTCGCACCGCGTTTCAAAAAAAGGGACGCTGACAGCTTCCCGTCAGCTTGCGGTCAACGGAAAGACATTCCGGCCCCGAATACTGGTGGACCGCGCCGGGCGCCACCGAAAGCGCCCGGCGCGCCCGGGCCCGCCGCGCGGGCCTTTCCCGTCCACCCTCATTCCCGATCATGCCCATGACCGACACGCTGACCACGTTCGCCAGGCGGAGCCTGTACGCCTGTTGCGCCGTTTCGCTGGCGCTGGCGCTCGCCGCCTGCGGCGGCGACGACGACGGCTCCGACGATCCCGCGCCGGCTCCGCCCACTGCTCCCGAAACGCCCCCCGCCTGCGCCGCGCATTGCGCGCCCTGACCCCGGTCCGCCACCTATCCGCCTGCTCCCATGACGATCAACGCTTCCAAGAGAAAGTTCATCAAAGCCTCCCTGGGCGCCACGGCCGCCGCGGGCGCGCTGTCGATGTTTCCGCCCAGCATCCGCCGCGCGCTGGCCATCGAGGCCAACAACGCCACCGGCACCATCCAGGACGTCAAGCATGTGGTCATGCTGATGCTGGAGAACCGTTCGTTCGACAGCTATTTCGGCACTTTCCGCGGCGTGCGCGGCTACGGCGACCGCTTTCCGATCCCGCTGTCCAACGGCAAGACGGTCTTTCACCAGACCCGGGCCGACGGCACCGAAGAGCTGCCCTACCACCTGGACGCCACGCAGGGCAACGCACAGCGGGCGGGCAGCACGCCGCACGCCTGGCCCAACTGCCAGGCCGCCTGGGATCACGGCCGCATGAACCGGTGGCCCAGCGCCAAGCAGCCGCTGTCCATGGGCTATTACGAAGACGCCGAAGTGCCCTTTCACCGCGCGCTGGCAGAAGCCTTCACGCTGTGCGACGCCTACCACTGCTCCATGCACGCGGGCACGATTCCCAACCGCCTCTTCTTCTGGACCGGCACCAACGGCCCCACGGGCGACAACGTGGCCGTGGTCATGAACGAAATGAACGACGGCGCCGACGTGGGCCCCTCTACCGAGGGCTGGACCTGGACCACCTACGCCGACCGCCTGCAGCAGGCCGGCGTGAGCTGGAAGGTGTACCAGAACATTCCGGACAACTTCGGCTGCAACGAAATGATGAGCTTCCGGCACTGGCGCGCCGAGATCGAGAAAATGCCGGCCGACCGCCAGGTGACCAACAACGGCGGCCCCGCCTACAACCCGGCCATCGACGACGCCCACAGCCCGTTCGCCAAGGGATTCGGCAACACCATGCCCGACGGCGGCTTTTTGCAGAGCCTGCGCGACGACGTGCTCAACGGCACGCTGCCCGAAGTGTCGTGGATCATTCCCCCCGCGGCGTACAGCGAACATCCCGGGCCCTCCAGCCCGGCCAAGGGCGCCTGGTACATCCAGGCCGCGCTGGACGCGCTGACCCTGTCGCCGGAGGTCTGGAGCAAGACGGTGTTCCTGGTGACCTACGACGAGAACGACGGCTTCTTCGACCACATGCCCTCGCCGTCCGCCCCCTCGCGCAACGAGGACGGCACGCTGGCGGGCAAATCCACGCTGTCCGATGCCGACATGGCCTTCGAGTACTTTACCTACGCGCCCGCCACGCCCAGGCAGCTCACGGCCGACGGCAAGCCGTTCGGCCCCGGCATGCGGGTGCCCATGTGGGTCATCTCGCCCTGGAGCCGCGGCGGCTGGGTGAATTCGCAAGTGTTCGACCACACCTCGGTGCTGCGCTTCCTGGAGCGGCGCTTCGGCGTCGCGGAACCCAATATCGCCCCGTTCCGCCGGGCGGTGTGCGGCGACCTGACCTCCTGCCTGGACTTCGTGTCGCCCAACACCGCGTCGCTGCCCATGCTGGCCGGACGCCGCACGCGCAGCGACGCCGACGGGCTGACGAGCTGGCAGGAAAAACAGCCGGCCATCGCCGTGCCCGCCGTGCAGACCCTGCCCGCCCAGGCGCCGGGAACGCGCCCCTCGCGCGCCCTGCCCTACGAGCTGCACGCCAGCGCGCGCGAAGACGCGGGCGCCGGGCAGGTCCGGCTGATCTTCGCCAACGCCAGCGCCGCCGGCGCGGCGGCCGTCTTCCATGTGTACGACAAGCTGCGCCTGGACCGCATACCGCGGCGCTACGTCGTCGAAGCCGGCAAGTCGCTGGAAGACGCCTGGGACGTTTCCGCCGACCAGGGGCGGTACGACCTCTGGGTGCTGGGCCCCAATGGCTATCATCGTTCGTTTGCCGGCGATCTCGCCCAGGCCGCCGGCGCGCGGCCGGAGATCCAGGTGTGCTACCTGCCCTGCGAAACCCCGCAGGTGCAGGTCAAGCTGCGCAACGACGGCGCCGCGCCCTGCGTGTTCTCGGTGCGCGCCATGGCCTACCGCGGCGACGGCCCGTGGAGCGTGACGGTGCAGCCCGGCGCAACGGGAGAGCTGACGTGGGATGTGGCCGCATGCGGCCAGTGGTATGACTTCGCGGTGGCCTGCGAAGGCTACGCCGCGTTCGCGCGGCGCTTTGCCGGACGCATGGAAACGGGCAAGGATTCCATCAGCGACCCGGCCATGGGGCAAGTGGCCTGAGCCCCGAAGACGAATGCCGGCGCAGAACGCCGGCATTCCAGGAAAATCCTCGGCCGCCCGCCGGCGCAGAACGCGCCGGCGGGCGGCGGTTCAATCGGCCAGCAGCGCGCCGGCGAATTCATCGGCGACGAAGGGCTGCAGGTCTTCCAGGCTTTCGCCCACGCCGATCCAGTAGACCGGAATCGGCCGCACGCCCTGGCTGCCCGCCGCCACGGCGGCCAGCGTGCCGCCCTTGGCGGTGCCGTCCAGCTTGGTCACGACCAGGCCGGTGAGATTGATGGCGGCATCGAAGGCGCGGATCTGCGCCAGCGCATTCTGGCCCGTGTTGCCGTCCACCACCAGCAGCACCTCATGCGGCGCGGAGGCGTCGGCCTTGCCGATCACGCGGCGGATCTTCTTCAGCTCTTCCATCAGGTGCAGCTGGGTCGGCAGGCGGCCCGCCGTGTCCACCATGACCACGCTGGCGCCCCGGGCGCGCCCGGCATTGACGGCGTCGAAGGCCACTGCGGCGGGGTCGCCGCCGTCCTGGGAGATGACCGTGACGTTGTTGCGGCTGCCCCATTCGATGAGCTGTTCGCGCGCCGCCGCGCGGAAGGTGTCGCCCGCGGCCAGCAGCACGCTGGCGCCCTGGCGCTGGAACGTGTTGGCCAGCTTGCCGATGGACGTGGTCTTGCCCGCGCCGTTCACCCCGGCGATCATCACCACCAGCGGCTTGGCGCGGTTGAGCTCGAAGCTGCGCTGCAGCGGCCGCAGGTGGTCGGCCAGCAATTCGCGCAGCGCCGCCTTGACCTTGGCCGGGTCTTCGATGCGTTCTTTCTTGACCCGGGCGCGCAGGGCCGCAAGCAGCTTCTCGGTGGCCTCCAGCCCCGCATCGGCCATAATGAGCGCCGATTCGAGTTCCTCGAAAAGGTTCTCGTCGACCTTCACGCCGACGAAAATGCCGCCGATGCTCTGGCCGGTGCGCGACAGGCCCTGCTTGAGGCGGGTCAGCCACGAAGCCTTCCTGGGCGCGGCCCCGGCGG
>NZ_LHSJ01000247.1:0-6288 GCF_001270295.1 Achromobacter sp. DMS1
GCGCGGCGTCTTGTAGCGGTTGTAGCTCCACAGGTACTGCTCGGGATAACGCCGGATCACCGCTTCCATGGAGGCGTTGATGAGAGCGGCCTGCTGCGTGGGGTCTTCGGGCAGGGGCTCGGGCACGCGCACGAAATGCAGGCGCCAGCCCTTGCCGCGCGGCAGGCGCACGACCGGCCACGAGGATCACCGGCACGCGGGTCTGCGTGGCGAGCTTGCCGGGCAGCGTCATGGTGTAGGCCATGCGGCCGAAGAAGGGCGCCCACACGCCTTCGCCCTCGCCCGGCGCCTGGTCGGGCAGCATGCCTACGCACTCGCCTTTGCGCAGCGTGCGCACGAATTCGCGCACGCCTTGCAGGGTGGCGGGCACGGCGCGCACGTTGGAGCTGTTGCGCGCAGTGTCGAGCAGGGGCGCGAGCATGTCTTTGCGCGGCGGGCGGAACATGACCGTCATGGGCAGGCGCTGGGCCACGTAGCGCGCGGTGATCTCGAAACAGCCCAGGTGCGGCGTGAGGAACAGGATGCCGCGGCCTTCGGCGCGCGCCGGCCCGACCACGGCGTCGAAGTCATCCGAGGTGGTCTGCGCCAGGCTTTGGCGGGAGCGGAACCAGACGCGCGGCATTTCCAGGATCATACGCCGTCTACGCGGCGGCGCGGCGGGCAAAGGCATTGCCGGGGTAGCCCGCCTGGGCCGCGTTGGCGCGCAGGCGGTCGCGGTACTTGCCGGGCCAGGCATAGGCGGCCAGGCCGAGCGCGCGGCCCAGGGCATGCGCGGCGGGCAGGGGCAGGCGGGCAAGCAGGCGAAACAGGGTGAGCAGCATGCGGCAAAGGACGAAGATCGGGCATGTTCATGCTGTTGACCGGGAATATGGAAAGAACCCGGCCGCCAGCATGAGATGCGCATTTTCGCCTAAAATAGTCTTTGTCGCCGAGTTAACCGACAACTTGCGGGGCGACGGCGGGCCGGCGGCGCATCGCTCCGGGCCTTCCAAATCCGCTAAAGCGTCGCGCCCAGATCAGTCTGCCTTGCGGTCCGGGGTGCAACGCGCCTCGTGAACCCATGCACCGGCTCTGCCGGACACGTAAGGACGCATCTGTGGCCAACAACGATTTTCTCTTCACTTCCGAATCCGTCTCCGAAGGCCATCCCGACAAGGTCGCCGACCAGATTTCCGACGCGATTCTGGACGCCATCTTCACGCAGGACCCGAATGCCCGCGTTGCCGCGGAAACGCTGTGCAACACCGGCCTGGTCGTGCTGGCTGGCGAAATCACCACCACCGCCAACGTCGACTACATCCAGGTCGCCCGCGACACCATCCGCCGCATCGGCTACGACAATACCGACTACGGCATCGACTACAAGGGCTGCGGCGTGCTCGTGGCCTACGACAAGCAGTCGCCCGACATCGCCCAGGGCGTGGACCGCACCTCGGAAGACTACCTGAACCAGGGCGCCGGCGACCAGGGCCTGATGTTCGGCTACGCCTGCGACGAAACCCCCGATCTCATGCCCGCGCCGATCTGGTACGCGCACCGCCTGGTGCAGCGCCAGAGCGAGCTGCGCAAGGACGGCCGCCTGCCCTGGCTGCGCCCTGACGCCAAGTCGCAGGTGACCTTCCGCTACGTGGACGGCCGCCCGGTCGAGGTGGACACCGTGGTGCTGTCCACGCAGCACGCGCCGGAAGTTTCGCAGGAAACCATCCGCGAAGCCGTCATCGAAGACATCATCAAGCCCAGCTTCGCCGAGGGCCTGGCCTGGTCCGTCCGGCCTCCGGCACCTGGGGCACGCTGCTGGCCTGGGCGATCTGGGTAGCCGCCTCGCCCGCGGCAACGGACCTGTACATCGGCATTTTCCTGTTGCTGGCGTTTCTCTATGGCTGCTGGGCTTGCGACCGCGTGGGCAAGGAACTTCACCAGCCCGATCACGTCGGAATGGTCTGGGACGAAATGGTGGCATTCTGGCTGGTGCTGTGGTTCTCGCCGGCCGGGCTGCTGCCCCAGGCGCTGGCGTTCGTGCTGTTTCGCACCTTCGACATCGTGAAGCCGCCGCCCATCATGTTTTTCGACGCCCGCCTCAAGGGCGGTTTCGGCGTAATGTGGGACGATATCGTCGCGGCGTTCTATGCCCTGGTCATCATGGCGCTGGCCGCGCGCACAGGAGTCTTCGGATGAGCGATCAAACCGCGTACACGCAGTCCGGCCTGTCGGCGTCGCAGCTGGCGCAGGCCACCATCCACGGACTGGCCGAGCGCCTGGGCGAAACGCTCATGCGCCACGGCTGGATGCTGGGCACCGCGGAGTCCTGCACGGGCGGCCTGCTGGCCGGGGCCATCACGTCCATCGCAGGCTCCAGCGGCTGGTTCGACCGGGGCTTCGTCACTTACAGCAACGAGGCCAAGGTCGCCGAACTCCGGGTTTCGCCCGACGCCCTGCATCATTTCGGCGCAGTCAGCGAGCCGGTGGCGCTGGAAATGGCCAACGGCGTGCTGCTGGCCTCGCCGGGCGCGCACCTGGCCGTGTCCACCACCGGCATCGCCGGGCCGGGCGGCGCCACGCCGGGCAAGCCGGTGGGCATGGTGTGCTTCGGATTCGCCCTGCGCGTGGACGACGGCATCAGCAGCCGCGCCGTTACGCACGTATTCCGGGGCGACCGCGCCCAGGTGCGCCTGGCGGCCGTGGACTACGGCGCTGCGGGGCGTGCGTGGAATTCATCGGCGAGCCGGTCTAGGCCGGCGCTGTCCGGGAGGGCGCGCCTGCCGGCTTGCGCCGGCCCTCGACGCCGCGGGCGCGGCTCAGCGCACCGCGTTGATGGCGTCGCGCAGGCCCTTGGCGGCCTGGGCGGCGGCTTCGCGCCAGTCGTCGCCGCCGCTGGCGTAGATGATGGCGCGCGAAGAATTGATCATCATGCCGGCGCGCGCGGCGTTGGCGCCCGCGTTCACCGTGGCGGTGATGTCGCCGCCCTGCGCGCCGATGCCGGGCACCAGCAGGGGCACGGCGTCGCCGATGCGCTGGCGCACCGCGGCCAGTTCGTTGGGGAAAGTGGCTCCCACGACCAGGCCGCACTGGCCGTTGGCGTTCCATTTATCGGCCACCAGGCCCGCCACGTGCAGGTACAGCGGCGTGCCGTCTTCCATCTTCAGGAATTGCAGGTCCGAGCCGCCGGGGTTGGAGGTGCGGCACAGCACAATCACGCCGCGATCGCGCCAGGCGAGATAGGGCTCGACGGAATCCAGCCCCATGTAGGGAGACACCGTGAGCGCATGCGCCTGGTAGCGCTCGAACGCCTCGCGCGCGTAGTTTTCGGCGGTGGAGCCGATGTCGCCGCGCTTGGCGTCCAGCACGATGGGCAGGTCGGGGTGCTGGTCGCGGATGTGCTGGCACAGGGCCTCGAGCTGCTCTTCGGCCCGGTGCGCGGCAAAGTAGGCGATCTGCGGCTTGAAGCTGCACGCATAGGGCGCGGTGGCGTCCACGATGCCGCGGCAGAACTGGAAGATGGCGTCCGGCTTGCCGTGCAGCTCGCGCGGAAAGCGCTGCGGGTCGGGATCGAGCCCGACCTGCAGGAGCGATTGGCTGGCGGCCCAGGCGTGTTCGAGTTTTTGCAGGAAATTCATGGGATTCAGTGCAGTTTGACCCGCGGGCGGGTGCGGCGCATGAGCAGTCGGGCCAGCGCCAGGGACGCGGTGCGCGAGACGCCCAGCACCGCCTTGTGGTGCATCAGGTGCAGGCTCATGTACATCAGGCGCGCCAGTGTACCGCTTACGAACAGGCCCCGCCCCGCGAGCTTGCCCATCAGGCTGCCCACGCCGGCGTCCTGCCCGAGCGAAACCAGCGAGCCGTGGTCTTCGTACACATAGGGCGCAGACGGTTCCGGCGCATGGCGCAGGCGCGCGCCCAGTTTCTTGGCCAGGTACTCGGCCTGCTGGTGCGCGGCCTGTGCGCGGGCCGGCACGGTGCGGCCGTCGCGCCAGGGCGCGGCGCAGCAATCGCCCAGCGCCAGGATGTGCGGATCGGATGTCTCCAGCCGCTCGTTCACTTCGATCTGGCCCAGCTTGTTGAGCGGCAGCCCCAGGCCGCGCAGCACCGCGGGCCCCTGAATGCCCGCCGCCCACATGCAGAGCTGGGCGGGAAATTCCCGCCCGTCCGCGGTCTTGACCGAGGCGCCGGTGACTTCGGAAACCCGGCACGATGTCTCCACGCGTATGCCTAGTTCCTTCAGGCGCGCCGTGGCGGCGGTGGAGATCTTCTCGGGCAGGGCCGAGAGAATGCGCGGCGCGCCTTCCACCAGCGTGATCGCCAGGTCGCGCTCGGCGCGGAAGTTCGGCAGGCCGTAGGCGCTGACCACGTGGCTGGCTTCCACCAGCTCCACCGCCAGTTCCACGCCCGTGGCGCCGCCGCCCACGATGACCAGGTCCAGCCGCGAGGAGGGGTCGCGCACCTTGGCCTGGTCCACCAGCGCCATGGCCTTGAGCATGGTCAGCCGGAACTGTTCGGCGTTCTCGGTGGTGTCCAGCGTGACGGCGTGAGCCTCGGCGCCCGGTGTATTGAAGAAGTTCGAGGCGCTGCCCAGCGCCAGCACCAGCGTGTCGTAGCCCAGCTCGCGGCGGGGCAGGACTTCTTCGCCCTGATCGTCGCGCACGGCGTCCACCGTGACGAGCCGGCGCTCGCGGTCCACGCTTTCGAGTCGGCCCTGCGCGAAACTGAAGCCGTTGAGATGCGCCAGCATCAGGTACGACAGGCCCTCCTGGTGGATGTCCAGCGTGCCCGCCGCCGCCTCGTGCAGGGAGGGCTTCCAGATATGGAAGGGGCGGCTGTCCACCAGCGTGACGCGCTGGCGGCCATGCGCACGGCCGAGGCGGGAGGCCAGTTCCAGGCCGCCCGCGCCGCCGCCGACGATCACGATGCGTTCGGAGGGGGCTGACGTCGATGTAGGCATGATGGCTCCCAGTATACGGGCGGGCAGGGATTGCGGGACATTGCGGTCTGCCCGCGATGGGCCGGCCGCTTCCGGGCGGCGGCCGGGGCTGGCGTTTCCGGTCAGTGCATGAGGTATCGGCTGATCGCCACGCCGGCCCACACCGCCACCGTGAAAAGCAGCATCAGCATCACCGCGGCGCTGCCCAGGTCTTTGGCGCGGCCCAGCAGCGGATGGGTTTCCACCGACAGGGCGTCGGCCAGCGCTTCGATGGCGGAATTCAGCAGTTCCACCACCAGCACCAGTATCACGGTGGCGACCAGCAGGAACACCTCCACCGTATTGCGGCCCAGGAAGAAGGCCGCCGGAATCAGCAGCACGGCCAGCACCAGCTCCTGCCGGAAAGCCGCCTCGTAGCGGATGGCGGCCCGCAGGCCCTGTAGCGAATAGCGCAGCGCATTCAGGATGCGGCGCAGGCCGCCGGTGCTTTTGTAGGGCGAGGAGTGCGGATGGGACATGGCTGGGCGAGAAAACCGGTTGGCGGGGTTTTAACAGATATGGAAGGCGCCAGGGGGGCGAATCCATGGGCAAACCCTAATTGTGCGCCCATGGCGCATGCGCGCAGCATAGTGGCCAATTGGTAAGGCCACTTTACCCTTTTACCCGGCGCCCATGCCTATCCAGATCATCGAACCCCGGCGTCTATACCGCCAGATTGCCGACCAGCTCCGCGAGCTGATCGAGGCGGGGGAGTTCCCCGAAGGCGCCCGTCTGCCGCCGGAACGCGACCTGGCCCTCAAGCTGGGCGTGTCCCGCCCTTCGGTGCGAGAGGCGCTGATCGCGCTGGAAGTGGAGGGCTGGGTCGAAGTGCGCATGGGGTCGGGCGTTTACGTGCGCGGCCCGGGCGCCGCGCCGCAGGCCAGCCTCACGGCCGAAAGCCCGCTCGAAACCATACGCGCGCGCCAGGTCGTCGAGGGCGAACTGGCGGCGCTGGCCGCCCAGAATGCCGTGCCCGCCGCCGTCGAGGGCTTGCGCGCAGCGGTGGACGCCATGGCGCGCGAAGCGGCCGCCGGCAACGTGCCCATCCGCGGCGACCGGCTGTTCCATCTGCGCGTGGCGGAAATCGCCGGCAACGCCGTGCTGGCCCGCGTGGTGGGCGAACTCTTCGACGAGCGCCACAATCCCTTGTCGGTCAAGCTGGGCGACTATTTCGAGAACCCCGCCAGCTGGGCAGCCGCCCATCGACGAACACCGCCAGGTCATCGACGCCATCGCGGCCCGCGACCCCCAGGCCGCCCTGCGCCGCCATGCACATCACTCTCCCGCTCCCACGACCGCCTCACCGCGAGCTGGCCCGCCCCCCTCGAAGCCCC
>NZ_LHSJ01000248.1:0-6275 GCF_001270295.1 Achromobacter sp. DMS1
CCCCTGAAGGGTCGTTCGAGACCAGGACGTTGATAGGTCGGGTGTGGAAGCGCAGTAATGCGTTAAGCTAACCGATACTAATTGCCCGTGCGGCTTGATCCTATAACCCTGATGGTTATGAGCGTTGCTGTGTAGCGCGCCGTTCAATGTGCCCGCCGCCTCGTCAGCGGCCAGCACCCTTGGCAAACACAACCCTTGCTGCCGCGCAGCCCGATCGCTGCGCGCAGCGCCTGTGCTTCTTCCCAGATTGGAGCGGTTGGCCCACAACCCCGGCCGCTCAACCCGTTACGCCTGACGACCATAGCAAGGTGGTACCACTCCTTCCCATCCCGAACAGGACAGTGAAACGCCTTCGCGCCGATGATAGTGGACGCACGTCTGTGAAAGTAGGTCATCGTCAGGCTTTTATCCCTCAAAACCCCGCAGCCCAACCGCTGCGGGGTTTGTTTTTGCGCGCGCCGCCCACCCCACACCCGGCCCACCGACCCCATCGGCCCGCCCTCCCCAGGGCCCGCGCCAGTACGAAATCCGGCCGGCACCGGCGCCTACGCCGCGTTCCGCAAACCGCAAACCTTGAACCCCGAGCCCCGAGCCCCGAACGCGAGCGTCGATCCGCCGGAAATCAGTCGGTAGACGAGCCGGGTTGAGGAGCGGCGTAGGCCTGGCGTTCGATGCCATGGCGCTGGAGCTTGTCGTAGAACGTCTTGCGCGGGATGCCCAGCGATTGCAGCGTGGCCTTGACCTCGCCCTGGTGGGCCGCCAGGGTTTCGCGCAGGATGCGGGCTTCGTAGCGCTCCATGCGTTCCGGCAGGCTCAGGCCGGTGTCAGGATCGGGCTGATGCGGCGAGGGAGCGGGGGGCTCGTTGAGGACGCCCAGCACGACGCGCTCGGCGAAGTGGGCGAGCTCGCGGACGTTGCCCGGCCAGTCGTGCGTGAGCACGTGGCGCTGAAGTTCCGCGGAGATTTCGGGAATGTCGCGATGGAAGCGGCGGGATGCCTGGCCGAGATAGTGCGCGAACAGCAGCGGGATGTCGTCGCGCCGTTCGCGCAAGGGGGGGATGCGTATGGTGACGACGTTAAGGCGGTAGAACAGGTCTTCGCGAAAGCGCGCGCGGATGGCGGGGCTGCCCAGGTCTTCCTTGGTGGCCGCCACGACGCGCAGGTCGAGATTGCGCACTTCGTTGCTGCCCAGCGGCGTGATCTGCCGGGATTCCAGGACGCGCAGGAGCTTGACCTGTACGGCCAGCGGCATGCTCTCGATTTCGTCGAGGAACAGGATGCCGCCGCTCGAATGCTCGATGCGGCCGATGCGCTTTTTCTGGGCGCCGGTGAAAGCGCCGGGCTCGTGGCCGAACAGCTCGCTTTCTATGACCGATTCCGGCATGGCGCCGCAATTGATGGCCACCAGCGCGCCGTTGCGGCGCTGGCTGAGGCGGTGCAGGGTGGTGGCCACGACTTCCTTGCCGGTGCCGGTTTCTCCTTCGACCAGCACGTCCACGTCAGCATCGGCGATGTGGCGCAGGGTCTGCTTGATGCGCTGCATGGCGGGCGTAGCGCCGATGAATAGCGGGTCTTCGCCGTCCGCGCTGAAGGCCGCCGCACGCAAGCGGCGGTTCTCGAGCACCAGCCTGCGCTTTTCGGCGGCATGCGTGATGGCGGTGACCAGGCGGTCGGCCGCATAGGGCTTGGCGAGGAAATCATAGGCACCGTCGCGCATGCACTGTACGGCGGTGGGAATGTCGCCATGGCCGGTGATGAGAATGACGGGGATCTCGGGATCGATGTCCCGGAGCCGCTGAAACAGCTGCAAGCCGTCGATGTCGGGCATGCGGAGGTCCGTGACCACCACGCCGTCGAACTCCGGCGTCAATGCAGGCAGGGCCGGGCGCGCGCCGGCATAGGCGTCGACGGCGATGCCGTGCAGCTTGAGCGTCTGGACATTGGCGCGGCGCAGATCCTCGTCGTCGTCGATGAAGACGACGCGGGGCGGGCTTGCCGGCAGGGAAGGGGTGTCGCCGCGGTTGGCGGGCGGATTGGATGGCGGTGCGGGACGGGTCATGCGGATATCCAGACAGAAAGAGGAGCGGGCGGCGGGGCGCTATGCGCCGTTCGAGCCCGCAGCGCCGGATTGCGCCTTGCGCAGCGTCAGGACGAATACGGCGCCGCCCGGCAGGCCGGCGGGCAAGGGCTCGCCGGGCTCGGCCGCGCGCAGTTCGCCGCTGAACTCGGCGGCAATGTCGCGCGAGATGACGAGCCCGAGGCCCAGTCCTTCGGGCTTGGTGGTGAGAAAGGGAATGAAGAGCCGACCGCGGGCTTCGGCCGTCAGCCCGGGGCCGTCGTCGCCTACGTAGAGGCGGACGGCGTTCTGGTCTTCGCGCACGGCCAGGCCGATGCCGCCGGACGGTCGGTTCTCCATGGCCTCCAGGGCGTTCTGCAGCAGGTTGACTAGCACCTGTTCGAGCCTCAAGGGGTGTGCCTGCACCAGGAAGTCGCGCTCGAGCGGGCGCGGCAGCGCCACGTTCTGGCGGCGCGCGCGCGGCCCGACCAGCAGCAGGGCGCCTTCGAGCGTCTGGTTGAGGCTGGTGGGCTCGAGGCTGTCGCCGGCTTTACGCGAGAAGGCGCGCAGCTCGCCGGTAATGTTGCCGATGCGTTCGGTGAGCGAGGCGATGGCTTCGAGGTTTTCGCTGGCCGTTGCCATGTCGCGGCGCGCGAGGAACTCGCGCGCGTTGTCGGCGTAGGCCCGTATCGCGGCCACGGGCTGGTTGATTTCATGCGCGACGCCGGCGGATATCTGCCCCAGGAGCGCCAGCTTGCTGGCCTGCACGAGTTCGTCCTGCATGGTGTGCAACTGCGCGGTGGCGCGCTGGCGTTCATCCATTTCGGCGACCAGGCGCTCATTGGTTTCCCTGAGCTGGGCGGTGCGTTCTTCGACCTGGGCCGTGAGCTGCCGCTGGATGGCGGCTTGCTCCGAGGCGCGGGTGCGATGCAGGTGCCGCCGGTACACGGCAATGCCGCTGGCCGTGCCGAGCACGGCCAGCGCCAGGAGGACGCCGAGCTGCGCGTTGGCGGTGGTGCGGTTCACGGCCGATTCCACCGGGGTCAGCAGATGCAGCGTCCAGTCAGGCGATTCCGTAATGGGGACCGTGGTGTGCAGCAGGGGCGCGCCGACGGAAATGTGCGGCGGCAAGGGGGCATGGGTATTGACGAGCTGCGCCGCGCTTTCCGGGCGTAGAAGCGGGCTGAACGGCAGCGCGAGAAAAGGCGCGTCGCCGAACTGCAGGCTTGCCCGCAGGCCCCGGGCCAGGTCCGGAGGCAGCGGCTCCAGCACGGAGAAGCGCCATGCCGGGTTGCTGCCCAGGAGCACGATGCCGTGCTCGTCCGTGACGAAAATGGGCGCGCTGGATTGCCGCCAGTCCGCCTCGAGCGCGCGGAAATCGACCTTCAGCACGACTACGCCCAGCATGGCGCCCCGCGCGTCGTCGACCCGCCGCGCGAGGTACAGGCCGGCTTCATGACTGACGGTGCCCAGGGCGAAGTGTTCGGCATAGCCGTGCGTCGCGGCGTTCTTGAAATAGGGGCGGAACTGGTAATCCACGCCCGCGAAGGTGGCCGGCTCCCTCCAGTTGCTGGCTGCGATGGCGTAGCCGGTGTGGTCGAGAACGTAGATGGCCGAGGCGCTGACGCCGCGGCTCAGGGCGTCCAGCTTCTCGTCCAGCGTCAGGATTTGCGCGGGCTGCGGGTTGCGCAGCGTAGCGCGCAAGGCCTCGTCGCGAGCCAGCACGAAGGGCAGCGTGCGGAATTTGTCCAGGTTGTTGCGCAGCAGGGCGGCGTTGAGCTGGCCGGCGCTGCGCGCTTGGGCGGCGATTTCCTTCACGGCGCCCGCGCGAGCCCACTCGGTAGCGAGCCGCAGGGCGACGCCGGCGGCGGACAGGAGCAGCGCGGCCAGCGCCAGCCGGGCGAGCCACGCGCCCGCGCCGGGACGGGGCCGGCCTGCTGGCTGGGAAAAGCGGGGTGGCGTCATAGAGATGTGTGCGAGTTTCCGCACATTCTACTCTGGATGTGTGCGAAATTTCGCCGAAATGCCTGAGGCGGAGGGAGCGAGTGTCGGAAAAATCCCGGGAAAACAAGGGTTTGGAAAAGGCCCCGGCGTTCAGGCGGCCTGGCATGGTCTTTGCATACCCTCTTGCCAAGCCGCCGCCAGGCGGCGAAGCCGGCTCCGGGCATTTCCCGGTGAGCCATAAAAGAGATAACGCTCCAGCCCCGGCCAGGCAAGCCGGCCGGCGCCGGGGCCCTGGTGGGGACAAATCCCAATGATCGACGTGGATCACGGCGCGCCTGCGCGCAAGCTCAAGCTCTATCAAATCCTGTACGTGCAGGTGCTGTTCGCCATTGTGGTCGGCATGCTGCTGGGGTATTTCAAGCCCGATCTCGGCGAGGCCATGAAACCCCTGGGCGACGGTTTCATCAAGCTGGTGAAGATGATCATCGCTCCGGTCATTTTCCTGACGGTGTCCACCGGCATCGCCGCCATGAGCGACCTGAAAAAGGTGGGCCGCGTGGCCGGCAAGGCCATGCTGTATTTCCTGGTGTTTTCGACGCTGGCGCTGGTCGTGGGCATGGTGGTGAGCCACATTGTGCAGCCCGGCGCGGGCATGCACATCGATCCGAACACGCTGGACCAGAAGGCCGTCGCCGGCTATGTCAGCAAGGCGCACGACTCCACCGTGACGGGCTTTCTGCTCAACGTCATTCCCTCCACGATTTTCAGCCCGTTCGTCAGCGGCGACATCCTGCAGGTGCTGTTCGTGGCCGTGCTGTTCGGCATCGCGCTGGCCATGGTGGGCGAGCGGGCCAAGCCGGTGCTGGATTTCCTGACCGCCCTGGCGCAGCCCGTGTTCAAGCTCGTGGCCATCCTGATGAAGGCGGCGCCCATCGGCGCGTTCGGCGCCATGGCCTTTACCATCGGCAAGTACGGCATCAAGTCGGTCATCAACCTGGCCATGCTGGTGGGCACGTTCTACGCCACGTCCGTGCTGTTCGTGGTGGTGGTGCTGGGGATGGTGGCGCGCTACAACGGTTTCTCCATCCTGAAGCTGGTGCGCTATATCCGCGAAGAGCTGCTGCTGGTGCTGGGCACCAGTTCGTCGGAAGCGGCCCTGCCCACGCTGATGCAGAAGATGGAGCGCGCCGGGTGTTCCAAGTCCGTGGTCGGCCTGGTCGTGCCCACGGGATACTCGTTCAACCTGGACGGCACTAACATCTACATGACGATGGCGGCGCTTTTCATTGCGCAGGCCTGCGATATTCCGCTGACGCTGGGCGACCAGATCCTGCTGCTGCTGGTTGCGATGCTGAGCTCCAAGGGCGCCGCCGGCGTGACGGGCGCGGGCTTCATCACCCTGGCCGCCACGCTGTCCGTGGTGCCGTCGGTGCCCGTGGCGGGCATGGCGCTGATCCTGGGCGTGGACCGCTTCATGTCCGAGTGCCGCGCGCTGACCAACCTGGTGGGCAATGCCACCGCGTCCATTGTGGTGGCGCGCTGGGAGGGCGAGCTGGATCGCGACCAACTGAACGCCGCCCTGAACGACGGGGCCGCGGCCCATCCCGCGCCCGAGGCGCCGCAGCCCGGCTTGCCGGCCGAGCCGCGCCGCGCCTGAAGCAAAAAAGCCGGGTCGAGCCCGGCTTTTTTCATGCGGAGGGCATGGCTTCAGTGCAGGTCCGCCGCGCTGTCCACGTACACGAGGCCCGCGGCCCGCAGTTTTTCGCGCATGCCGTAGATGTCCAGGCCCAGTTCTCCCGCCGCCAGCCGCTGGCGCGTAATGGCTTCGCGCGACAGGCGGGCGTCGCTGGCATCGGCGGCGGCGCCAGCGTGGCGGCGCGGCACCACCACGACGCCGTCCTCGTCCGCCACCACGACGTCGCCGGGTTCGACCAACGCGCCGCCGCAGACGACCGGCACATTGACGCTGCCCGGCGTCGCCTTGACGGTGCCCCGGGCGCAGACGGCCTTGGCCCACACCGGAAACCCCATGGCCTGCAGGGCCCGCACGTCGCGGCAGCCGGCGTCGATCACCAGGCCGCGGACCCCGCGCGCCTTCAGCGAGGTGGCGAGCAGCTCCCCGAACATGCCGTCGTGATTATCGGTAGCGCAGGCCACGACCAGCACGTCGCCGGGCTGGCAGAGCTCGACGGCCACGTGCAGCATCCAGTTGTCGCCGGGCTGGGCAAGCACGGTGACGGCCGGGCCGGCTGCGGTCGCGCCCGGCCACACGGGG
>NZ_LHSJ01000249.1:0-6273 GCF_001270295.1 Achromobacter sp. DMS1
CCGGCGCTGATGGCCAGGGCGTAGGCGCGGCCCGGTATGCGGTCCAGCACCGGGTAGTAGCAGCGGTCGAAGAATTCCTTCATTTCTCCGCTCAGGCTGGCCAGGTTCTCGGGCGCACAGAAGAGGTAGCCGTCGCTGGCCAGCACGTCATCGGGCATGGCGTCGGCCGCGCGGCGCAGCGTCGCGGCGAAGTTCGCGGCTTCTTCCAGTTCTTCGGCGGCCCGCGTTGCGCCGCGCGCCGCCGCCTCGGCCATCTGGCGCGCCGCGCCGGTGCGCGAATGCCACACGATGAGCAGGCGCTTGGCGGAGCCGGCCGCGCCTCCGGGGGACCGCGACGGCGCGCCTGCGGAGCGGTCCGGCCGGCTCATGGCCCGCCCTCCAGCCGCGCCAGCCGCTCCAGCGGGTCCTGGCGGTAGTAGGCGCGCAGCAGCCCGTACCATTGCGGCAGGGCCTCGGCCAGGGGCGCGGGATCGACGAAGAAATGCTCCGAGCTCACGGCGAAGAATTCCGCTTCGTCGGTCGCGGCGTACGGGTCCAGCGGCAATTGTCCGTACCAGGCGTCGGCCTCTTCGCTTTCGGGGTCGATGTGGCGCGGAATGGCGGCCTCGACCGCATCCAGGGCGGCCGTGAAGCGGTCCAGGCTGTCTTCCAGGACGCGCCGCCACTGCCGCGGCGGCAGGTCGCGGTGCGCCGCCAGGCCCGGCATGCCGTCGGCTTCGCCCGCCTGCAGGTCCAGCTTGTGCGCGAATTCGTGGATGACCACGTTGAAGGCGTCCGCGCGCGCTTGCGCGTCTTCCCAGGACAGCACCACCGGACCGCCTTCCCAGGCTTCGCCGGCGGCGTCTTCCACGTATTCGTGCACCACGCCGGCCGCGTCCTGGCGGGTGCGCGGGATACGGAAGCCGGCGGGGTAGACGATGATCTCGTTCCAGCCCTCGTACAGGGAGGGCGGGAGGTTGAGAATGGGCAGGCTGGCCTGGGCGGCGATGGACAACGCCATGAAGTCGGACACCTCCATGCCCTGGGCGCCGTTGATGTGCTTGCTGGCCAGCAGCCATGCGCTGCGGGCCAGCAATTGCGCGCGCTCGGCTTCGTCGAGGGCGCGCAGGAAGGGATAGGCGTCGAGCACCCTGCGCCACAGTTCGGGGTCGATGCGGGCCTGCAGCTCGGCCACTTCCGATGGCCGGGCGCCCAGGCCCTTGAGCCAGCGCAACATGGATTCCGGTTCCTTGCTTATTGCCTCGGGCCCCGCCGCGCCGCCCGGGACGGGCCGGCTACGCGGGGTTCCTTTTGGAGTGCACAGGCCCTAGTGTAGAGTGTCGGAATTCCCAACCAAACCCTAGCTGCGCCCGTAATGCCCGCCCCGTCCGCTCCCGATGCGTCCCAGCCCTTCGATGCTTCCTGGAGGCAGGAAGCCACCGCGGGCCTGGAACCCGGCGACCTGACCCTCATCGACCGCGCCGTGGCCTGGGCCGAACCCCGGTACGAGGGCCAGAAAGCCCAGACCGGCGAGCCCATGGCCGCGCACGGCGCGGGGGTGGTGCGCATCCTGGCGGGCATGCATACCGACGCCGCCACGCGCGGCGCCGCCTTGCTGGCGGCCATCCCCACCGACCTGTCCGCGCCCGCGCCCGCCTTGCGCGACGATCCCGTCGCGGCCGAATTCGGGGCCGAGGTGGCGCGGCTGGTGCAGGGCGCGCGGGCGCTGCTCAGGCTGGGAGTGGTGGCGCGCCAGGCCAGCGACGCCGCGGCCGGCAGCGGCACGCAGAAAGAGATGCAGCGCAAAATGCTGCTGGCCATGGCGGCCGACCTGCGCATCGTGCTCATGCGGCTGGCCTCCAGGTTGCAGACCCTGCGCTGGCATGCCGAGAGCAAGACGCCCTGTTCGGCCGCCTTCGCGCGCGAGACGCTGGACCTCTACGCGCCGCTGGCCAACCGGCTCGGCATCTGGCAGATCAAATGGGAAATGGAAGACCTGGCCTTCCGTTTCCTGGAACCCGACAGGTACAAGCAGATCGCGCGGCTGCTCGAAGAAAAGCGCGTCGAGCGCGAGGCCTTCATCGCCGACGCGGTCGGGCGCCTGAAGCGCGCGCTCGAGCGCGCTGGCATCCCGGCCGAAGTGAGCGGCCGGCCCAAGCACATCTACAGCATCTGGAACAAGATGCGCATCAAGCGCCTGGACTTTTCCCAGCTCTACGACCTGCGCGCGCTGCGCGTCATCGTGGAGGACGTGCGCGCCTGCTACACCGCCCTGGGCCTGGTGCACGAGATGTGGACGCCCATGCCCGAGGAGTTCGACGACTATATCTCACGACCCAAGCCCAACGGCTACCGCTCGCTGCACACCGTGGTGGCCGACGCCGACGGGCGGCCGTTCGAGGTCCAGATCCGCACGCGCGAGATGCATCAGTTCGCCGAATACGGCATGGCCGCGCACTGGCGCTACAAGGAGGCGGGCGCCAAGGGCGGGCAGGTGGCGGCTTCGAGCGAATACGATCGCCAGCTTGCCTGGATGCGGCAGCTTCTGGCCTGGAACAGCGAGGTCGAGGCGGGCGGCGCGCCCAAGGCGCCGGACGAGGCGCGGCCGGCTCCCCGCGGCGGCGGCCGGGGACGCCCATGCCGCCGCCGCGCCCGCGCAGGGCGAAGACCGCATCTACGTGCTCACGCCGCAGGCGCGCGTGATCGAGCTGCCGGCCGGCGCCACGCCGGTCGATTTCGCCTATCACCTGCACACCGACCTCGGCCACCGCTGCCGGGGCGCGCGGGTGGACGGGCAGATGGTGCCGCTGCAGACGCGGCTGTCCACCGGCCAGACCGTGGAGATCATCGCCGCCAAGGCCGGCGGCCCTTCGCGCGACTGGCTCAACCCGCAGCTGGGCTTCCTGGCCAGTCCGCGGGCGCGGGCCAAGGTGCGCATGTGGTTCAACGCCATCGAGTTGCAGCAGCGCATCACCCAGGGCCAGGCGCTGGTCGAGAAAGAGCTGCAGCGCCTGGGCAAGACGGCCGTCAACCTGGAGCAGCTGGCGCAGAACCTGGGCTTTGCCCGCGCCGACGATCTCTACGTGGCGGCCGCCAAAGACGAATTCAGCCTGCGCCAGATTGACGCGCTGTTCCAGCAGCCCGCGCCGGCCGCCGAGCCCCCAGCCGGCGGCCTTGCGCGGCGCCAGCGCCGACAGCGCCGGAAAAGAGCGGCAAGAGCGGCGTGCTGGTGGTGGGCGTGGGGTCGCTGCTCACGCAGCTGGCGCGCTGCTGCCGGCCGGCCCCGCCGGACGCCATCTCGGGCTTCGTCACGCGCGGGCGCGGCGTGTCCATCCACCGCAGCGACTGCCACAGCTACCAGGCCCTGGCCGCGCGCGAGCCCGAGCGGGTCATCGAGGTGGCCTGGGGCAAGACGTCGGACACTTTTTATCCCGTGGACATCAGCGTGCGCGCGCACGACCGCCCGGGGCTGCTGCGCGACCTCTCCGAAGTCTTCGCGCGCCTGCGGCTCAATGTGGTGGGGGTGAACACCCAGAGCCGGCAGTCGCTGGCCCACATGGTGTTCACGGTGGAGGTGCGCGGCGGCGAAGGCCTGTCCCGCGCGCTGGACGCCCTAGCCGAGGTGCCGGGCGTATCGTCGGCGGTGCGCCGCTAGGGCGCACGCCCGCGGCTCAGTGGTCCAGCGCGTCGCCGGCGCGTTCGCGCATGAAGAACGAGGCCGCCAGGCCCAGGGCCACGCCGAACATCACGTAGTAGGCGGGCGCCATGGGCGAGCCCGTGGTCTTGATGAGCCAGGTCACGATGAACTGCGCGAATCCGCCGAAGATCATCACGGCCACGTTATAGGCCAGCGACAGGCCCACCGAACGCACCCGGGCCGGGAACAGCTCGGCCATGACCGTGCTGAACACGCCGAAGAAGGCCGAGACGAACAGGCACACCACCACTTGCACGGTGAGCAGGCGGCCGATGGAGGGCGCGCCGGAAAGCCAGGCGTAGAGCGGGTAGAGCACCAGCAGGTAACCGATGAGCGAGCCGATGACCAGCGGACGGCGGCCGACGCGGTCGGACCATGCGCCCATGAACGGGGTTAGCACCACCATGAGGGCGGCGCCCGCCATCTGCACCATGAAGGTCTTGTCCAGCGGCAGCTTCAGGGTCTGGGTGGAGTAGGTGACCAGGTAGGTGAAGGTGATGTAGATGGACACCGTGGCCGTCACCACCAGGCCCACGCCGATCAGGGTTTCGCGCGTGTGGCTGGCGAGCATCTGGCCCAGGCTCAGGCGCTGCGCCATGCCGCGCGCGGCCGCCTGGCGCTCTTCTTCCTGGATTTGCCGGAAGGCCGCCGTTTCGTCGATGTTGCGGCGGATGTAGAGCGCGATGGGTACGATCACCAGGCCCAGCGCGAACGGAATGCGCCAGGCCCAGTCGGCGATCTGCTGCGGCGTGAAGAATTCGGTGATGAGCGTGCCGCACGCCGCGCCGATCAGCAGCGCCAGCATCTGCCCCGCCATTTGCCAGGAGCCGTAGAAGCCGCGTTTGCCCGCGGGCGCCATTTCGATGAGCAGGGCGGTCGAGGTGCCGAATTCGCCGCCCGCCGAGAAGCCTTGCAGCAGCCGGGCGATGAGGATGACGATGGGCGCCAGGATGCCCGCCGCATGGTAGGTGGGCGCCACCGTGATCAGGGCGATGGACACCGCCATCAGCGAGGTGACCAGCACCATGGCGGCCTTGCGTCCCTTTTTGTCGCCGTAAAGTCCCAGGATGATGCCGCCCACCGGGCGCATGAAGAAGCCCACGCCGAAGATGGCCGTGGTCATCAGGATGGCGTTGAGATCGCTGCCCGGAATGTTGGGGTCGGTCGGAAAGAACAGTTTCGAGATGATCGGCGTCATGAACGCGAACACCAGGAAGTCATACCATTCGAGCGCGTTGCCGATCACGGCGGCCGCAATGTTGCGGGTGGGTACTGCAGAGTGCTGCACGGTTTCTCCTTGGGGGCGGGATGAGTCCCAGGCCGCAATTGTAGGAGCAAGCCGGAGAGCGGGCCGCGCGGGCGGAGCCGGCCACGCAGCCCCTCGCGGGGATTACACTCTGGTTTTTACCCGTGAGAGCAGTGACATGAACGCGCGCACCTGGCTGGAAACGCTGGTTGGCTTCGACACCACCAGCCGGAATTCCAATCTGGCCCTGATCGAAACCGTACGAGACTGGCTGAAGGGCCAGGGCGTGGAGGCGTGGCTGGCGCACAATCCCGAAGGCAACAAGGCCAACCTGTTCGCCACCCTGCCGGCCCGGGACGGCGGCGTGCAGGGCGGCATCGTGCTGTCCGGCCACACCGACGTGGTGCCCGTGGACGGCCAGGACTGGAACACCGATCCCTTCAAGCTGGCCGAGCAGGACGGCCTGCTCTACGGCCGGGGCAGTTGCGACATGAAGGGCTTCATTGCCGGCGCGCTGGCCCTGGTGCCCGAGTTCCTGGCCATGCCGCGCAAGAAGCCCATACACCTGGCGTTTTCGTACGACGAGGAAGTCGGCTGCGCCGGCGCGCCCTACATGCTGGCCGACCTGCAGGAGCGGGGCATCCGTCCCGAGGGCTGTGTGGTGGGCGAGCCCACCGGGATGCAGGTGGTGGTGGCCCACAAGGGCATCAACCTCTTCCGCTGCAAGGTCCATGGCAAAGCGGCGCACTCCTCGCTGACGCCGCGCGGCTGCAACGCCATCGAATACGCCGCGCGCCTGATCTGCCGCATCCGCGATCTGGCCGACGGGTTCAAGGCCAAGGGCCCCTACGACCAGTTCTACGACGTGCCGTTCACCACCATGACCACCAACCAGATCCGGGGCGGCATCGCGGTGAACACCATTCCCGAGTTCTGCGAGTTTTCCTACGAATTCCGCAACCTGCCCGGCATGCGACCCGACGACATCCAGGCCGAGGTGGAGCGCTACGTGCGCGAGGAACTGCTGCCGCGCATGCGGGCCGAGTACGAAGACGCCCGCATCGAGATCGAAACCGGCGCGGCCGCGCCCGCGCTGGAGGCGTCGGAGCAGGAAGCCATCACCAGGCTGGTGCGCGCGCTGACCGAAGACCGCGCCACGCGCAAGGTGGCCTACGGCACCGAGGCGGGGCTGTTTCAGGGCATCGGCATCCCGACCGTGGTCTGCGGCCCGGGCCACATCGAGCAGGCCCACAAGCCCAACGAGTACGTGGCGCTGGACCAGCTCGCCGCCTGCGAGAATTTCCTGCGCCGCCTGGGCCAGTCGCTCTGAGTCGCCGGCGGGCGCGCCGGG
>NZ_LHSJ01000025.1:0-25789 GCF_001270295.1 Achromobacter sp. DMS1
GAGGCCGCGCGCGGATCTTTCCTGGCCAGACGCCCGAGCAGGTGATCGACTTCCTGGCGGGCTTGCGCCGACAGCGCGCCGGCGGGTTTGCGCTGCGCCGCCGAGGCCAGTATGCCGCGGCGCATCAGCACGTACTTGCGCACCGCCAGCCCCACGCCGGGCTGCTGTTCGTAGCGCAGCAGGGGCAGGTGGGCGTCGAAGAGATCGTGCGCCGCCTCGCGTTCGCCCCGGGCCGCCATCCGCACCACGTCGCACAGCATGTCCGGGAAGCAGTAGCCCGTGTTGGCGCCGTCGGCGCCGCGCTCGAGCTCGTAGTCCAGGAACAGCCCGTTGTTGCCGCAGAGGATGGAAATATGGCGCATCTCGCCCGCCTTCTCGTAGGCGCGCAGCGTCGAGATCTTCTCCAGGCCGGGCCAGTCCTCGTGCTTGAGCATGACGCACGAAGGCAGCTCGGTCACGATGCGCTTGATGACGCCGGGGCTCATCTGCACGGAGAAGGTGAGGGGGTAGTCCTGCAGCACGAACGGCACGTCCGCGCCGATGGCCTCCACCGCCTGGCGGTAATAGTTCACGATCTGGTCGTCGGTGCGCAGCGTGTTGGGCGGCGCGATCATTACGCCCGTCGCGCCGCGCGCCATGACCTCGTGCGTCAGCGCGCGCATGGCGGCAAAACCCGGCGCCGATACCCCCACGATGACGGGCAAGGCCCCGGCGCGGCCGATGACCTGGCTGGCCACCGCCAGCGACTCGGCGTGCTCGAGCTTCTGGGCCTCGCCCAATTGGCCCAGCACGGTCAGGCCGGTGGCGCCGCAGCCGTGGTAGAAATCCATCATGCGGTCGATCGACGCGGTGTCGATGCGGCCGTCGTCGAAGAACGGGGTGGGGGCGATCGGGTAGACGCCCTGGGCGTCGGCGGTCAGGGGCATGGCGGGTCTCCTGGTGGAACGGGCGCGGCCGCGAACGCGGCGGGACACTGAGATAATACGCCCGGCGCGAGGCGCTCCCCACGCACGCTTCGCCGCGAAGGCACAGGCTCATGATCGAACTACGCAACGTCGAGACATTCTTCTGGGTGGCCACCCTGGGCAGCTTCCGCGCGGCCTCGGATAAGCTCAACACCACCCAGCCCGCGGTGTCGCAGCGCATTGCCGCGCTGGAGGCCGACCTGGGCGTGCGGCTGTTCGACCGCGACGCGCGCGGCGTCAAGCTGACGGCCAAGGGCCATGAACTGCTGTCGCACGCCGAGCGCATGCTGCAGGTGCGCCGCGACATGTTCGAGGCGGCGCGCGAGCAGAACGTCATGACCGGCACCGTTCGCATCGGCGTGGCCGAAACCATCGTGCAGACCTGGCTGCCCACCCTGATCGAGCTGATTCACGCGGCCTATCCGGCGCTGGTGCTGGAGATCGAAGTCGACACCACGCACGTGCTGCGCTCGCACCTCATGGCTCGCCAGATCGACCTGGCCTTCCTGATGGGGCCGGTGCTGGAGGCGCGGGTCGAGAACCTGCCCCTGTGCAGCTATCCGCTGGCCTGGGTGGCGAGCCCCATGCTGGACCTGGGGCCGGAGCCGCTGACGCTGGACCGCATCGCGCGGCTGCCCATCATTACCTATCCCTCCAACAGCGCGCCATACCGCGTGGTGCGCGACATGCTGACGCGCGCCGGCGTGGCCGCGCCGCGCATGTACGGCAGCGCCTCGATGTCGATGGTGGTGCGCATGACGCTGGACGCCATCGGCAGCAGCGTGATCGCGCCGGTGTTCCTGGGCAAGGAACTGGCGCGCGGCGAGCTGCGCATCCTGCAGGTGCAGGCCGACCCGCTGCCCGAGCTCAGCTTTACCGCGAGCTGGGTGCAGGGGCCGGACAGCCACGCGGCGCGCCTGATCGCGCAGATGGCGCAGAAGGTGGCGGCGCAGACCGACGGCGGCTAGGTGTTTTCCCCAACCCGCCCGCATCGGCCCGGCTTTGCGCGGGCCGGGCGCGGCGGCGGCCCGTGCGGCGCAAAGCCGCAGCCGGTGCGGCTTTGCGCGCGATGACGGCCGCCGCCGGCGGCCAGACCAAAGAAAAATTTATACCCCCGTATCGCAACATACGATTGGACGCTCGCCGCGCCTGACGGTGCAATGGCGCCGCGACACGATAAAGAGCGCGCCGGGCACACGGCGCGGGGGGAAAAACCGGGCAGGGCGCCGGCCGCGCGCCGGGGCCCGCGGGCCGCGCTCCCCGCGTCCGGGTCGCCGGCAATCCGTCCGCGCGACGCCGGGGCCACGGGGACCCGCGCGCGGCAGACCATCCCGCCAGCCAGGAGTTAGCCCATGAAGAAGTCTCTTGCCTACGCCGCCCTTGCCGCCAGTCTGGTCTTCGGCGCCGCAAGTGCGCAGGACCTGCCCAAGACCCGCCTCAAGGTGGTGGGCGGCCTGTCGAACCTGACGGCCTACAACGACTACGAAAAGCCGTTCTGGACCAAGACCGTTCCCGAGCTGTCCAAGGGTCAGGTGACGGCGGAAATCAAGGGCTTCAACGAAATGGGCCTGAAGGGCCCCGAGCTGCTGCGCCTGATGTCGCAGGGCGTGATCGAGTTCGGCACCGCCACGCTGGCCTACTTCGCCAGCGACAATCCGGTCAACGAGGCCATCGACCTGGCCGGCCTGGCGCCGGACGCCAAGACGCGCGCGCCGTCACCGATGCCTTCGAGCCGGTCTATGCGCGCATCTACGGAGAGGGCAGCAACGTCAAGCTGCTGGGCATTTCCACCTATCCGGCCCAGGTGCTGTTCTGCAACGCCGACATCAAGGGCCTGGCCGACATCAAGGGCAAGAAGGTGCGCACCAGCAGCCGCACCACCGCCGAGTTCGTCGAGGCGCTGGGCGGCTCCAGCGTGACCATGGCGTTCGGCGAAGTGGTGCCGGCGCTGCAGAACAAGGTGGTCGATTGCGCCATCACGGGTTCGCTGTCCGGCTATTCGGCCAAGTGGTACGAGGTGTCTACCCACCTGGTGGCGCTGCCCATCAACTGGAACCAGCAAATCCACGCCGTGAACCAGAAGGCCTGGGACAAGCTGGACCCCAAGGTGCGCGACTTCCTGCAGGCCAACATCAAGACCCTGGTGGACAACATCTGGGACGCGGCCGCGCGCCAGACGCAGGAAGGCTATGACTGCAACACCGGCGCCGCCGCCTGCCCGTACCCCGTCAAGGGCAAGATGACGCTGGTGCAGCCCACCGAGGCCGACCGCGAGCTGCTCGCGAAGGTCACCCGCGAAGCCGTGCTGCCCAAGTGGGCCGCCCGCTGCTCGGCGCAGTGCGTCAAGGACTCCAACGCCACCATCGGCAAGACGCTGGGCCTGACCGCCAGCAAGTAAGCAAGCGCGGGGCCGGCGCGCGCCGCGCGCCGGCTGGTTATGACGCGGGCTCCGCCCGCAGGGGTTCTCTTTCATGAATCAAGCCGAACATTTCCGCCTCCTGGGCGGACTATTGCGGCGCGCCGAGCATTTTTCGCGGCTGGCCGTCTGGGCCGGCGGCGCGCTCACCATCGCCAGCGTGCTGCTTATTTCCTTCGACGTACTGGCGCGCAAGTTCCTGGGGTTCTCCACCGGCGGCGCCGACGAGCTGTCGAGCTACGCCTTCGCCATCAGCACGTCCTGGGCCCTGGCGTTCGCCACGCTGCAGCGCGCCAACGTGCGCGTGGACGTGCTCTACCAGTTCCTGCCGGTGCGCGTCTCGGCGCTGCTGGACTGGATCTCGCTGGTGGCGCTGGCTGTCTTCATGGTCTGCCTGACGTATTACGCCTACGACGTGGTGGCCGCCTCGTGGAGCCAGAAGTCCGCCGCCAACACGCCGCTGGCTACGCCGCTCTGGATTCCGCAGGGCCTGTGGACGCTGGGGCTGGCGTGGATGTGCGTGACGGTGGCGCTGATGCTGGCGCGCGCCTCGGCGGCGCTGGTCACCGGCGACATCGAACTGGTCAAGCAGATCTGCGGCGTGCGCTCGGCGCAGGAAGAGGCGGACGAGGAAGCGGCCGCCGGCGAACGCATGGTCCGGGGAGAATCCGCATGATCGCCACCGCGCTGACGCTGCTGCTGGTCCTGATCGGCATTTCCATTCCGGTGGGCGCCGCCCTGGGCGTGCTGGGCCTGATCCTGGACCCGCTGTTTTCCATGCTGCCCCTGTCGCGCGCGATCGGGGAAATCTCCTGGAGCGCCAACAACGAGTTCCTGCTGGTCGCCATTCCGCTGTTCATCATGCTGGGCGAGGTGCTGCTGCGCGCCGGCTTCGCCGAGCGCATGTACGGCGCCATGAGCCTGTGGCTGTCGTGGTTGCCGGGCGGGCTGATGCACGCCAACATCGGCGCCTCCACGCTGTTCTCGGCGACCTCCGGCTCCAGCGTGGCCACGGCCGCCACGGTAGGCACGGTGGCCATCCCGCAGATACGGAAGTACGGCTACAACGAGCCGCTGTTCCTGGGCAGCCTGGCCGCCGGCGGCACGCTGGGCATCCTGATTCCGCCTTCGATCAACCTGGTGATCTACGGCGTGCTGACCAACTCCTCGGTGCCCAAGCTGTACCTCGCCGGCATCATCCCGGGCCTTGCCATGGCCGTGCTCTTCATGGTGACCGTGGCCCTGGCCTGCGTGGCCCGGCCCGAGTGGGGCGGCAAGAAGATCCGCGCCACCTGGGGGCAGCGCATCGCCAGCCTGGTGCACCTGGGGCCGCCGCTGGGCATTTTCTTCCTGGTGGTGGGCTCCATCTACGCGGGGCTGGCCACGCCCACCGAGGCCGCCGCCCTGGGCGTGCTGGGTGCGCTGATCCTGGCCGCATGGTTCCGCCGCCTGAGCTGGTCCATGCTGCGCGAAGTGGTGGAGGGCACCATGCGCTCCACGGCCATGATCATGCTCATCGTGATCGCCGCGAGCTTCCTCAACTTCGTCATGTCGGCCACCGGCCTGACCGATGCGCTGACGCAGTCCATTACCGGCCTGGGCCTGTCGCCGGGGTGGATGCTGTTCATCGTGGTGGTGTTCTACCTGGTGCTGGGCTGCTTCATGGAAACGCTGTCCATGATGATTACCACCATTCCCATCGTGGCGCCCATCATGATCGCGCTGGGCTACGACCCGATCTGGCTGGGCATCGTGATCATCATCCTGGTCGAGGCCGCGCTCATCACGCCGCCCGTGGGCCTGAATCTCTTCGTGGTCCAGAGCCTGCGCAAGAGCGGCAACATGACCGCGGTGATCGTGGGCAGCCTGCCGTTCGTGCTGGCCATGTTCGTGATGCTGGCGATCCTGGCGTTCTGGCCGGACGTGGCGCTGTGGATGCCGCGCGCGTTCGGCTGATCGGCGGTTTCCTTCCGGGCGCGGTCCGGCCGCGCCTTCTTCTTTTTCCCGCAGGACAGACTCATCATGAAAGCCGTATTCGATATCGAAGACGCCCCGCCCCGCCAGGTCGAGGTGGACATCCGCAACCTGGTCGTGGCCGGCTGGGCCGGCCGCGACATGGCCGCCATCGAGCACCACATCGAGGAACTGGAAGCCATCGGCGTGCCGAGGCCCAGCAGCGTGCCGCTGTACTACCGCATCGCCGACAACCAGCTCACGCAGCAGGAGCGCGTGCAGGCCCTGGGCGGCGATTCGTCGGGCGAGGTGGAAACCTTCGTGTTCTGCGCCGGCGGCGAGATGTACGTGAGCATCGCCTCCGACCACACCGACCGCAAGCTCGAAACCTACAGCGTGGCGATGTCCAAGCAGGCGTGCGTCAAGCCCGTGGCGCGCAGCGCGTGGCGCCTGGCCGACGTGGCCGGCCACTGGGACGAGCTGGTCATCCGCGCCTGCATCGTGGAAAACGGCGTCGAAGTGCTCTACCAGGAAGGGCCGCTCTCCTCGCTGCGCACGCCCCAGGACCTGATCGCCGGCTACACCGGCGGCGCGGCCATGCTGCCCGAGGGCACGGGCATGACCTGCGGCACCGTGGCCGCGATCGGCGGCATCCGCCCTTCGGCCGTTTTTTCCATGGAACTCCACGATCCTCGCCGCCGGCGCAGCCTGCGTCACCGCTATCATGTGGAGACGCTGCCGGTGGTGGCCTGACGCGGGCGGCCCGGGGTCCGCGCGGCCCGGGCCGCGCATGGCCTGCCTTCCGGCAGCCCGCCGCGCTCCGGCTGCGGGGCGCAACCGACTCATTCACGCCGCCCGGCGGCAACGGAATCGCATATGCTTTCGACCCTTGACGAACTGAACCTGGCCCTGCAGGAGGGCCGCAAGACCTCCATCGAACTCACCGAGGAAGCGCTGGCGCGGATCGGGGATCCGGCGGGCGAGGGCGCCCGCGCGTTCACCCGCGTGTACGCGGAGCAGGCGCGCGCGCAGGCCCGCGCTTCCGACCTGCTGCGCGAGGCGGGCCTGCGCCGCTCGGCGGTGGACGGCCTGCCGGTGAGCATCAAAGACCTGTTCGACGTCAGGGGCGAAACCACCATGGCCGGCTCGGTCGCGCGCGAGGGCGAACCGCCCGCCGAGCACAACGCCGTGGTGGTCGACCGCCTGATCGCCGCCGGCGCGGTCATCGTGGGCCGCACCAACATGACGGAGTTCGCCTATTCGGGGCTGGGCATCAATCCCCATTACGGTACGCCGCTCAACCCCTGGGACCGCGCCACCGGCCGCATTCCGGGCGGCTCGTCCTCGGGCGCGGCAGTGTCGGTGAGCGACGGCATGGCCGTGGCCGGCATTGGCTCGGACACCGGCGGCTCGGTGCGCATCCCGTCGGCGCTGTGCGGCCTGGCGGGCTTCAAGCCCAGCGCCTGGCGCGTGTCCATGGCGGGCGTGCTGCCGCTGTCGGCCAACCTGGATTCCATCGGCCCCATCGCGCCTACGGTGCGGTGCTGCGCGGCGCTGGACGCCATTATCTCCGGCGACAACGCGCCCGCGCCCGAGCCCGCGCAGCTGCGCGGGCTGCGGCTGGCGGTGCCTACCACGCTGGCGCTGGACGCCATGGACAATCACGTGGCCGACAGCTTCCGCCAGACGCTCGCACGCCTGTCGGCGGCCGGCGCGCTGGTCGAGGAAATCGCAGTGCCCGAGTTCGCCGCGCTGGCCGGCATCAACGCCAAGGGCGGATTCACCGCTGCCGAAGCCTGGGCCTGGCACCGCGACCTCATCGCCCGGGCGGGCGGCCGCTACGACCCGCGCGTGGTGTCGCGCATCCTGCGCGGCAAGGACATGAGCGCGGCCGACTATCTCGACCTGCTGGATGCGCGCGAAGCCTGGGTGGCGGCGGTGGACCGGCGCATTGCCGGCTACGATGCCCTGGTGCTGCCCACCGTGCCCATCGTGGCGCCGCCGGTGGCCGACCTGGCCGCCAGCGACGAGGCCTATTACGCGGCCAACGGCCTCATCCTGCGCAATCCCACGCTCATCAACTTCCTGGACGGCTGCGCGCTGTCGGTGCCTTGCCACGCGCCCGGCAGCGCGCCGGTGGGCCTGATGATCGCGGGCAGCAACGGCGCGGACCGCCGCATCCTGGCCGTCGGGATGGCGGTGGAGGATCTGTACGCCGGCCGCTGAGCCCGGCCGGACGCGGCGGCGCTAAGATGGCGGCTTCGACCGCCACGGAACGACCGCATGATCGACCTGCGCAATATCGAGACGTTTTTCTGGGTGGCCACGCTGGGCGGCTTCCGCGCCGCGGCCGAGAAGCTCAGCGCCACCCAGCCCGCCATCTCGCAGCGCATCGCTTCGCTCGAATCCGACCTGGGCGTCAAGCTGTTCGAGCGCGACGTGCGGGGCATCTCGCTCACCGCCAAGGGGCGCGAGCTGCTGTCGCACGCCGAGCGCATGCTGCAGCTGCGCGGCGACATGCTGGAGGCCGCCCGCGCCAAGAGCGTCATGAGCGGCACCTTGCGGCTCGGCGTGTCGGAAACCATCGTGCACACCTGGCTCGCGCACCTCATGGAGTACCTGCACGAAGCCTACCCCGCGCTCATGGTGGAAATCCAGGTCGACACCACCACGGCGCTCAAGTCGCTGCTGAATTCGCGCCAGATCGACCTCGCGTTCCTGCTGGGCCCGATGGAAGAGCCGCGTATCGAGAACGTATATCTCTGCCAGTATCCCCTGAGCTGGCTGGCCAGCCCCAAGCTCAAGGTGGGGCGCGCGCCGATTCCGCTCAAGCGGCTCGCGCAGTGGCCGGTCATTACCTATTCTTCCACCACCGAACCCCACCGCGCCGTGCGCACGCTGCTGCAGCAGGCCGGCGTGGAATCGCCGCGCATGTACGGCAGCTCGGCGCTCAGCGTGATCGTGCGCATGGCGATCGACGGCATTGGCACGGCCGTCATCGCGCCGGTCATTCTCGGCACGGAGCTGACGCAGGGGCAGTTGCGCGTGCTGGACGTCAAGGCGCCCGAGCTGCCGCCGCTCTATTACACGGCGTGCTGGATGCAGGGGCCGGACAGCGCGATTCCGCGCACCGTGGCCCGGGCCGCGCAGCAGATCGCCAAGGCCGAGGCGCGGCGCCATCCGGCAAAACCCTGATAAGAAATTCTGATCGGGGCATATCGCAAGATGTGATTAGACGCAGGGCGCGACCTGCGGTGCAATGTGCGCACTCGACGATCAGATTCAGGGGGAAGTACGGCATGTCCAAGACCGGCGCGTCCATCAACAGCGTCGAACTCGCGCGCAAGGCGCGGCTCGACGCCCGCAGCGGCAAATGGACCGGGCCCACGGCCAACCTCGCGCCCGGCCACGTCCAGGCCAACCTGGCCATTCTTCCGCAGGCGCTGGCCGCGGATTTCCTGCTGTTCTGCCAGCGCAATCCCAAGCCGTGTCCGCTGCTCGCGATGTCCGAGCCCGGCAATCCGGCGCTGCCCGAACTGGGCCGGGACATCGACATCCGCACCGACCTCCCGCGCTACCGCGTCTGGAAGAACGGGGAGCTGGTGGCCGAGCCGGCCGATGTGCGCGAATACTGGCGCGACGACCTGGTGTCGTTCCTGATCGGCTGTTCCTTCTCTTTCGAGGAGGCCATGCTGGACAACGGCCTGCCGGTGCGCCACATCGAGCAGGGCTGCAACGTGCCCATGTACCGCACCAGCATCGCCACGCAGCCGGCGGGCGTGTTCAGCGGCCAGCTCGTGGTGTCGATGCGGCCGCTCAAGGCGGCCGACGCCATCCGGGCCATCCAGGTCACGTCGCGCTTTCCGTCGGTCCACGGCGCGCCGGTGCATCTCGGCGACCCCTCGCTAATCGGAATTGCCGATATCGCCAAGCCGGATTATGGTGATCCGGTCGAGATCCGCGATGGCGAGCTGCCCGTGTTCTGGGCTTGCGGGGTGACGCCGCAGTCCGTGGTGGCGGCGGTGCGCCCGGAGTTCTGCATTACCCACGCGCCGGGGCACATGCTCGTCACGGATCTCGTGAACAGCCGCATGGCGGTGCTTTGATTCACGCCCGCCGCGGGCGAAACCCGCGGCGGGCCGGAAAACGGTTGTGCCTGCAAAACGATCCAGAAAAGGACAAGGGGAACAAGGGCGACAACATTTCCGGGCCATGGCCTCCCGACTTCGCGGCGAGGGGCCGCGCGGGCCCGTTTCCGGAAGTTCCGCACGGGGTCCGCATCCCGCGCAGAGCAGTGCGTTTCAGTGTTGGATTTTTCCAGGAGTGTCGTAATGAAAATGAAGCTCGTCGCGGGCGTGGCCGCGGGTCTGGCAATGCTGGCCGCGGTGTCCGCCCATGCACAGGACAAAACCGTGCGCATCGGCGCCATCTATCCGCTTTCCGGCGCGCTGGCTTCGACCGGCGCCGAGATCAAGGCGGCGGTGGAGCTGGCCGTGGACATCATCAACAACCCGCATCCCGAACTGGAAGGCATACCGCTGGCGGCCGGCGCCGGCCTGCCCAAGCTCGGCGGCGCCAAGATCGAGGTCGTGTTCGGCGATTCGCAGGGCAAGCCCGAGGTGGGCCTGGCCGACGCCCAGCGCCTGATCGACCAGGAGAAGGTGGTGGCCCTGACGGGCGCCTACCAGTCGGCCGTGACCAAGACCGCCAGCCGCATCGCCGAACAGCGCGGTATTCCCTACCTGAACGGCGAATCCAGCAGCCCCGACCTGACCGAGCGCGGCTACAAGTGGTTTTTCCGCACTTCGCCCAACGACGACACGTTCGTCGAGAACATGATGCAGTTCCTGGACGGCATCAAGGCCGTGCCCACCGCCAAGATCGCGGTGGTGTACGAGAACACCGATTTCGGCGTCAACACGTACAAGGCGGTGGAGAAATTCGCCAAGCAGTACAAGCGGCAGGTGGTGGCCAACATCGCCTACAGCGCCGGCTCGGCCTCGGTCACGGCCGAAGTGCAGAAGCTGGCGGCGGCCAAGCCCGACGTGGCGATCTTCGCGAGCTACACGTCCGACGCCATGCTGTTCGTGCGCACCATGCGCGAGAGCAAGTATGCGCCGCCGGTGCTGCTGGCCAACGACGCCGGTTTCATCGACTCGCGCTTCGTTCAGGAAGTGGGCCCGCAGGTGCAGGGCGTGCTCACGCGCGACGTGTGGGGCAATGACGTGGCCGCCGCCAAGGCGGGCCTGAAGAAGATCAACGACATGTACCACGCCAAGACCGGCAAGGATCTGAACGGCAACAACGCGCGTTCCATGCAGGGCGTGCTGGTGCTGGCCGACGCGATCAACCGCGCCGGCTCGACCGACCCGGAAGCCATCCGCAAGGCGCTGGCCGCCACCGACCTGAACGACAGCCAGGTGGCCATGCCCTGGGCCGGCGTGAAATTCGACGAGAAGGGCCAGAACACCAAGGGGTCGGGCCTGATCCTGGAGCTCAAGGGCGCGTCCTACCAGACCGTCTGGCCGGAGAAATACCGCGCCGACAAGACCCTGCCCACGCTGCCGTTCTCCTGGAAATAAACCCCGACCGCCGCGGCGGGGCGCGGGGCCCCGCCGCAGGAGCAAACCATGTTCGAAGCTCTCTCGGCAGGCCTGTTCAACGGCCTGATCTATGCCGCGGTGGCGGTGGGGCTGGCGCTGATCTGGGGCATTACCGACGTCATCAATTTCGCCCACGGCGAATTCCTGATGCTGGGCATGTATGCCGCCTATTGGCTCTACACCCTGGGCCACCTCGATCCCACCATGTCGGCGCCGCTGGTCGCCATCCTGCTGGCCTTCGTCGGCTTCCTGGCGTATGCGCTGATCATCCGGCGCCTGCAGAAGGGGCCGCCCATGGCCGTCATCCTGGCGACCTTCGGCCTGGGGCTGGTGCTGCGCCAGATCGCGTTCATCGCGTTCAGCCCGGATTACCGCAGCCTGCCCGACACGCTGGTGTCCGGCAGCGTGTCGTTCGCCGGCATCTCGCTGGGGCGCCCGCAGGTCGTGACCGGCCTGGTCGCGCTGGCGGTCGTGGTGGCGCTCTTCGTGCTGGTGTACCGCACGCGCTGGGGCCATGCCCTGCAGGCCGTGGCGGAAGACCGGCAGGTTGCCGCGTTCGTGGGCATTTCGCCCGACCGCGTCAATGCCCAGGTCTGGATGCTGGGCAGCGCGGCGGTCGGCCTGGCCGGCGCGCTGCTCACCACGTTCTTCTATGTGTTTCCCTCGGTGGGCACTGTGTTCGGCCTGCTGGCCTTCGTGGCGGTGTGCATGGGCGGCTTCGGCTCGCTGCCGGGCGCATTCATCGCCGGCGTGCTGATCGGCGTCATCGAGGCCATGACTGGCTATTTCGTGGCGCCCGCCCTGAAGACCGTGAGCATTTTCATCCTGTTCGTGCTGGTGCTGTGGTATCGCCCGCGCGGCCTGTTCGGACGGTGGTGAGACGACCATGACGACGCATACCGACACAACCCGGGCGCTCACGCCCAAATGGCCGCTGGCCGTGGCGGCGGCGCTCGCCGTCGCGCTGGCGGCGGTGCCGCTGGCGGTGACCGATGCCTTCACCATCCAGGTGCTGCTGCTGGCCATCATGTTCGGCGCGCTGGGCGCGTGCTGGAACCTGGTGGGGGGGTTCCTGGGCCGCATTTCCTTCGGGCACAGTGTGTTCGTGGGGGTGGGCGGCTACGCCACGCTGCTGCTCCTGCAGCACCTGAAGCTGACGCCGCTCATCGGCATCCCGCTGGGCGGCCTGATCAGCGCGCTGCTGGCCTGGCTGGTGGGCGGCCCTACGCTGCGGCTGTCGGGCCATTACTTCGCCATGGCCACCATCGCGCTGCTGCAGATCGGGCTGCTGCTGATGGTCAACTGGGACTGGGCGGGCGGCGCGGTGGGCCTGGAGGCGCCCATCGGCGACGCGCCCTGGATGCTGCTGTTCCGCGGCAAGGTGCCGTACTACTGGATTGCCGTGGCGCTGGCGTTCCTGACGTTCTGCGCGACGTACTTCCTGGTGCACTCCAAGACGGGCTTTTACTGGCGCGCCATCAATGGCGACGAGGCGGCCGCCCGCAGCCTGGGCGTGCCGGCGGACCGCTACAAGATGCTGGCGTTCGTGCTGTCGGCCGGGATGACCGGCGTATGGGGCGGCTTCTTCGCCATGTACGTGGGATTCATCGATCCGGAATCCATGTTCAGCCTCACCATGTCGGTGCAGGTAGTGCTGGTGGCCATCCTGGGCGGCGTCGGCACGCTGCTGGGGCCCTGGCTGGGCGCCGCGCTGCTGCTGCCGCTGTCCGAGGGCACGCGCGTGCTGTGGGGCAGTTCGGGGCTGGGGCTGGATCTGCTCGTTTTCGGCCTCGCCATCCTGCTCGTTACGCTGTTCCTGCCGGGCGGCCTGGTCACTCTGGGGAGGCGGCATGGCTCTGCTAGAAGTTAAGAACCTGACCAAGCGCTTCGGCGGGCTGGTCGCCAACAAGGACATTTCGCTCTCGGTGCGGGCGGGCGAGATCGTCGCCATCATCGGGCCCAACGGCGCGGGCAAGAGCACGCTCTTCAACGGGCTGGTCGGGCACCATGCGCCCACCTCGGGCACGGTCACGTTCGACGGCCAGTCCATGCTGGGCAGAAAGCCCGAGCAGGTGGCGGCCATGGGCCTGGTGCGCACCTACCAGATTCCGCGCAGTTTCGGCCAGATGACGGTGCTGGAGAACGCCATGGTGGGCGCGCTGCTGCGGCATCCGCGCCTGGCCGACGCGCGCGAGGCTTCGACGCGCGTGCTCGACCTGGTGGGGCTGGCCGACCGCGCCGGCGTCAAGGCGGCCGAGCTGAACGTGGCGGGACAGAAGCGCGTGGAACTGGCTCGCGCCCTGGCCACCGAGCCGCGCATGCTGCTGCTGGACGAGGTGGCGGGCGGCCTCAACCAGGCCGAAGCCATCGCCCTGGCGGAAATACTGAAGAACATCCACGCCGCCGGCGTCACGCTGGTCATCGTGGAGCATGTACTGGAGGTGGTGATGCGGCTGGCGCAGCGCGTGCTGGTGCTGAACTTCGGCCAGATGATCGCGCAGGGCACCCCGCAGGAAGTGGTGCGCGACCCCGCCGTCATCGAAGCCTATCTGGGGAGAAAGCACCGTGCCTGAGCATCCGATGCTGCAAGTCGAGAACCTGAGCGTGTCCTACGGCGGCGTGCAGGCCGTGCGGGGCGTGTCGCTGGAAGTGCGGCAGGGCGGGATCACCGCGCTGCTGGGCGCCAACGGCGCGGGCAAGTCCAGCACGCTGCTGGCCATCGTGGGCGCCGTGCGCCCGAAAGAAGGCCGCGTCGTCTTCGAAGGGCGCGATATCACCGGCACGCCGCCCGACAAGCTGGTCGTGCAGGGCATCGCCATGATTCCGGAGGGCGCGCGCGTCTTCGCGCGCCAGCCGGTGGAGCAGAACCTGCGCCTGGGCGCCTACACCGTGCGCGACGAAAGCGTGTACCGGCAGCGCCTGGACCAGGTGTATGCGCTGTTTCCACGCCTGCAGGAGCGCCGCGCGCAGCTGGCGGGCACGATGTCCGGCGGCGAGCGGCAGATGCTTGCCATCGGGCGCGCGCTCATGAGCGGCCCCCGCCTGCTGCTGATCGACGAGCCCAGCCTGGGCCTGTCGCCGCTGCTGGTCGAACAGGTGTTCGACGCGCTGGCGGCGTTGAACCGCGAAAGCGGGCTTTCCGTGCTGCTCGTGGAGCAGAACATGGCGCAGGCGCTGGAGGTGGCCTCGCGCGCCTATGTGATGCAGAGCGGGCGCATCGCGCTCTCCGGCTCGGCCGCGGAACTGGCCGCCTCCGACGAGGTTCGCAAAGCCTACCTGGGCATGTGAAGCAAAAGAAAAGGGCGCGGGGATGACCCGCGCCCTCTGTGCCTGCCCGGCGGCGATCAGAAGATGTGGCGGAAGCCCACGGCGGCGCCGACCTGGTTGCTCTTGCCCGCGATCTCGCCGCGGGTCGCGTCGCTCACCTTGTTCCAGTCCACGGTGCCGTAGAGCTGCGAGCGCTTGGACAGCGAGTACTCGGCCACGGCCACCAGGGCGTAGCGCTTGCCCTTGTCGCCTTCCTCGACCACGTTGCGGCTGCGGTCGAAATAGGCCGCGCCCGTGATGGCCCAGCGCGGCGTGGCCTGCCAGGTGACGCCGGCGAAGTAGCCGTTGTCGCGGCGGTCCAGGGCGGCGGTGGTGGTGCCGCCCATGACGCCGTTGACCCAGCCCGTCTCGTCGCGGCCGTTGTAGTAGCCGGCGAAGACCTTGGCGCCGTCGAACTGGTAGGAGGCGTTCAGGTTCCAGACGCGCTGGCGCTGGTCCGAATCGGTGGCCGCGCGGGTGTACTGGTAGGCGCCGCCCACGGCGAACTGGCCCAGGGTGTAGCGCAGGCTGGCGCCGTACTGCTGGCCGGCCTTCTTGTCGCCCCATTCGTCGCCGTTGGCCCACGACGCCATCACGGCGAGATTGCCCAGCGTGTTGGCGTAGCGGAACGTGTTGTTGTTGCGTACGCGCGACATGGCGGCCGGCAGCCAGGCGTTCTGGTCATAGTTGCCGACGGTGAGCGGGTCGAAATAGTCGGCCAGCAGGTCGAACATGACCGTGTTCTGCAGGCCCAGCGTCAGGGTGCCGATCTGGCCGCCGTCCAGGCCCACGTAGGCCAGGCGCCCGAAGGTCTTGCCCGAGGCCGAGGCATTGCCGTTCTGCATGTTGAAGCCGTTTTCCAGGCGGAAGAAGGCGCGCATGCCGTCGCCCAGGTCTTCCGAGCCGCGCAGGCCCCAGCGGCTGTTGGAGATGGCGCCGTTTTCCAGCGAGACGCGGCTGCCGTCCTGGCCCACGCTGCCCGAGCTGGTGCTCAGGTAGCGCACGCTGACGTCGGCAATGCCGTACAGGGTGACGCTGGTTTCGGCGCTGGCGGTGCCGGCCGCCAGCCCGAGGCCCGCCAGGGCCAGGGAAAGTGCGATGCGTTTCAAATCAGTGCTCCTTCGGGGAATCTTGGAATGCGCCAGGTTCGCGGCCCGGCGCTGACAGGACGCCGCACCGCCATGGTGCAGCGTGGACGCCCCCGGGATTCTAAAAAAGTTACGAATGTTTCGGGGCAATCAGGGCTTTGGCGTTTTCCCGGGTTTACAGGCGCCGAAAACGGGAAACGCGCCCGAAGGCGCGTTTCCCGTGAGCGGGGCCGGCACGGTCCCCGCGTCAGAGCTTCATGTGCTGCGGCAGCCAGGTGGCGATGCCGGGCATGGCGTACAGCAGCAGCACGGCCACGATCATGAGGAAGAACATCGGCAGCGAGGCGCGCGCGATATAGGGCAGTTCGCGCCCGCTCATGCCCGAGAGCACGAACAGGTTGAAACCCACCGGCGGCGTGATCTGCGCCATCTCCACCACGAACACGATGAAGATGCCGAACCAGATCAGGTCGATGCCGGCCGCCTGCACCGTGGGCAGCAGCACGCCCATGGTGAGCACCACGATGGAAATGCCGTCCAGGAAGCAGCCCAGCACGATGAAGAACACCATCAGCGCCATGATGAGCCAGAACTGCGACAGTCCCAGCCCGCCGATCCATTCCGCCAGCGCGCGCGGCAGGCCGATATAGCCCATGGCCAGCGTGAGGAACTGCGCGCCCGCCAGGATGAGCGCGATCATGCAGTACAGCCGGGTGGCGCCCAGCAGCGACTGCATGAAGCTCGAACGGGTGAGCGAGCCCTGCAGCGCCGACAGGATGAGCGCGCCCACCACGCCCACCGCCGCGGCCTCGGTGGCCGTGGCGATGCCGGCGTAGATCGAGCCGAGCACGGCGCCGATCAGCAGCAGCACGGGGATGAGGTGGCGCGACTGCGAGAGCTTCTGGCGCAGCGTCAGGCCCGGGTCGGCCTGCGGCACCTCGCCGGGGTTGCGGACCGCCCACCAGGCGATGTGGCCCATGAAGAGCAGGGCCAGCAGGATGCCGGGCACGATGCCGGCGATGAAGAGCCGGGCGATCGACACGTCGGCCGCCACGCCGTAGACGATCATGATGATCGAAGGCGGGATGAGCAGGCCCAGCGTGCCCGCGCCCGACAGCGTGCCCAGGATCTTCTCCTCGGGATAGCCGCGGCGCGTGAGTTCCGGGATCGTCATCTTGCCGACCGTGGCGCAGGTGGCCGCCGAAGAACCCGACACGGCGGCGAAGATCGCGCAGCCGATCACGTTGGTGTGCAGCAGCCGGCCGGGCAGCCGGTTGAGCCAGGGAGCGAGCCCCTTGAACAGGTCTTCGGACAGGCGCGTGCGGAACAGGATTTCCCCCATCCACAGGAAGAGGGGCAGGGCGGTGAGCGTCCAGCTGGAGGCGGCGCCCCAGATAGTGACGGCCATGGCGTCGCCGGCCGGGCGGCTGGAGAGGATCTCCATGCCGATCCAGGCGGTGCCGGCCAGCGTCAGGCCGACCCAGACGCCGCAGCCCAGCAGCGCGAAGATCGAGACGACGAGCAGGGTGATGACTAGGATTTCATTCATGGGTTTGCTGCGAAGTGGCGGCGGCGAAGCCGCGCAGGCGGCGGACCAGCTCGTCGACCAGGGCGACCAGGAACAGCGCCGTGCCCGCGGCCATGCTGACGTGGGGAATCCAGAGCGGCGTGGCGTCGTTGGACGTGGAGATGTCGTTGAATTGCCAGGAATCGTAGGCGAGCTTGGCGCTGAAGTAGGCGAAGGCGGCGGCCAGCACGCAGCCGACCGCCAGCGCGAAGATGTCCAGCCGGCGGCTGTTGGCCGGCGCCAGCGCATTCAGCACCAGCGTCACGCGGATGTGTTCGCCGTGCTTGAACGTGCTGGCCAGGGCCAGAAAGCCCGCCGCCGCCATGAAATACCCGGCATAGGCGTCGGTGCCGGGTATGTTCAGGCTGAGCTGGCGCGCGATGATGGCGGCCAGCACGGAAACCAGCACGCCCACGGTGCAGAGCGCGGCCAGCAGGCCGGCCGCGCCATAAAGACCATCCAGGAAACGGCGCATGGCGATGTCACTGCTTCCGGTAGGCTTCGATCATGGCCTGGCCGTCGGCGCCGGCCTTCTTGAGCCAGTCGTCGAGCATGCGCTTGCCCACCACGCCCAGTCCTTCCTTCAGTTCCACCGTGGGCGGGATGATTTCCATGCCGTTCTTGGTGAGCTCCTGCTGGTACCACTTGTTCTTTTCCTGCGAGAGTTTCCAGCCGCGCTCTTCCGCCTGCGCGCCGGCTTTCCTGAGCGCCGCCTGCGTGTCGGGGTCGAGCGCGTCGAAAGCCTTCTTGTTCACGAGGACCGCGTTCTTCGGCAGCCAGGCCTGCGTGTCGTAGAACTTCTTGATGTACTCGTAGGTCTTGGTGTCGTAGCCGGTGGAAGCCGAGGACATGTAGGAGTCGATGACGCCGGTGGCCATGGCCTGGGCCAGCTCGGCCTGCTGCACGGTCACGGGCTGCGCGCCGACGATTTCGGCGATCTTGGCCGTGACGGGGCTGTAGGCGCGCCACTTCAGGCCCTTCATGTCGGCGATCTGCTTGATGTCCTTGTTGGCGAAAATGCCCTGCGGCGGCCACGCCACGGCGTACAGCAGCATCATGCCCTGCGAGGCGAGCTTCTTCTCCAGGAAGGGCTTCTGCGCCTGGTAGAGCTTGAACGAGGCGTCGTAGCCCGTGGCCAGGAAGGGCAGGCCATCCAGTTCGTAGAGCGGATCTTCGTTGGCGAAGTTGGTCAGCAGGATCTCGCCGATCTGGGCCTGGTTGCCCTGCACGGCGCGTTTGATTTCAGGCGCCTTGTACAGCGATGCGTTGTTGTGCAGCGTGATCTTCAGCTTGCCGCCCGACAGGGTGTCCACGTCCTTGATGAAGGTGTTCAGGTTCTCGACGTGGAAGTTGCTGGCGGGATAGGCGCTGGGCAAGTCCCACTTGGTCTGGGCCTGGGCCCCCGCGCTGAAAGCCAGGACGACGCTGCCGGCCAGCAGCGAGATTTTCTTGTACATGGACGGTCCTTCTCTGCAAATGGGTGAAGGCGGGCGGACGCCCGCGGGCATTGCGAAACAAAGGGCGGCGCAAACGGCGCGCTGCAAAAAGCGCTGCCATTCTATGTTGCCGGATGGGCGCACAGGGCCGCGAGTCCACGCAATTACGGGTAATTCCTAGGATGCGCGGCCGTCGCCGGCGCGCGGACGGGGCCGTGCAGGCCGCCGCGTTTTTTTCTAAGATTCCGCCATTGACGCGCTTGCACATGGGACATCCGTGAACTTCATATTTCGCCGCGACGAATTGCTGGTCCGCCTGGACGCCGGCGGATTTCCCGATGAGGAAGTCTGCGCCCGCCTGGAAGTGTCGCTGGAGCCGGTCTGGCTGGAGCAGGGCTCGCCCTATCGCACGGCGCACGTGCCGCCGCAGCTCGAAGCGCCCGACGGCTACGTCTTTCGCAAGTTGCGCAGCCTGTTCGGCGAATTCGACGACCAGCGCATCGCGCTCGCCGGCCGCGCCTACCAGATCGCGGAATGGGCCCGCACGCACCGCTATTGCGGCGCCTGCGGCGCGCCCATGCAGCGCGCCGCGGCCGAGTTCTGCATGCGTTGCCCGGCCTGCGGCTTCTCCGCGTATCCGCGCATTTCGCCGGCCATGATGGTGCTGGTGCGCCGCGGCGACCACATCCTGCTGGCTCGCCACGCGGCCGTCGCGGCCACGCGCTACACGGCGCTGGCCGGTTTCGTCGAGCCGGGCGAGAGCATCGAGCAGACGGTGCATCGCGAGGTCTACGAAGAGGTGGGGCTGGAAGTGGGCAACCTGCGCTACTTCGGCAGCCAGCCCTGGCCGTTTCCGCATTCGCTCATGGTGGCCTTCACGGCCGATTACGTTTCGGGCGACATCCGCGTGCAGCCGGAAGAAATCGCCGACGCGCGCTGGTTCGGGCCGGGCGACGCCATGCCGCCGATCGCGCCGCGCATTTCCATCGCGGGCTCGCTGATCCGCGCCCACATGCCCGCCGCCTGGGCCGCCGCCTGAATCTCCGCCCGGCCCTCCACGTCGCCGCGATACCCGCGGCATCCTGGGGATTACCCTCGAAAACGGTGATCCGGTCCGCCGTACAATGATTTTTTATTGAGAAAACATCGATAAATTATTAGTATTCTGCGAATCTGAATTCGCATCGCACGCCCTCATGGCCAAGCCCCTCATTGCGTCTTCCGCCCATCTCGCGGGCGGCAGCGCGCCGGATCTGTCGGAAGTGGAATTCGGTCTCATGATCGCCAGCCACGCCTTCAACCGCTGGACGGTGCGGTGCATGGCCGCGGCCGGACTGCCCGACCTGACCCCCACCGACGTGATGGTGGTGCACCACGTCTATCACCGCCAGCGGCCCAAAAAGCTGGCGGACATCTGCTTCACGCTCAACGTCGAGGACACCCACATCGTCAGCTATTCGCTCAAGAAGCTGGAGCGGCTGGGCATGGTGCGCGGCCAGCGCAGCGGCAAAGAGGTGTTCTACAGCGTCACGCCGGAAGGCGCGCAGATCATCCAGCGCTATGCCGAGATCCGCGAGCAATGCCTGACCTCCGGCCTGGAGGCGCCGGGCAGCGGCGGGCTGGAATTCAGCCGCCAGCTTGCCCATGCGCTGCGCGCGCTGTCGGGCCTGTACGACCAGGCCGCGCGGGCGGCCACCTCCCTCTAACTCGCCTCCAACGCGCCGCGACGCGGCGTTTCCCCTGTTTCCGAGGAATTATTCATGAAGTGGCAATTCTGGATCGACCGTGGCGGCACGTTCACCGACATCGTGGCGCGCCGTCCCGACGGCGGCATGAGCACCGCCAAGATGCTGTCGGAAAACCCCGAGCAGTACCGCGACGCCGCGGTGGCGGGCATCCGCAAGCTGCTGGGCCTCGCGCCCGGCGAGCCCGTGCCCGCCGAGCGGGTGGAATGCGTCAAGATGGGCACCACCGTGGCTACCAACGCGCTGCTCGAGCGCAAGGGCGAACGCACGCTGCTGGTGACCACGCGGGGATTCCGCGACGGCCTGCGCATCGCCTACCAGAACCGGCCGCGCCTGTTCGACCGCAACGTGGCGCTGCCCGAGATGCTGTACGAGGAGGTGGTGGAGGCCGACGAGCGCGTGGCGGCCGACGGCTCGGTGGTGCGCGAGCTCAACGAGGAGGCGCTGCGGCGCGACATGCAGGCGGCCTACGACCGCGGCATCCGCGCGGTGGCTATCGTCTTCATGCACGCCTGGCACGCCGGCGGGCACGAGCAGCGCGCCGCGCGCATCGCGCGCGAGATCGGTTTCACCCAGATATCGGCCTCGCACGAGGTCAGCCCGCTCATCAAGTACGTGTCGCGCGGCGACACCACGGTGGTGGACGCCTATCTGTCGCCCATCCTGAAGCGCTATGTGGACCAGGTCGCCAGCGAGCTGCCGGGCATCCGCCTCATGTTCATGCAATCCAGCGGCGGCCTGACGGACGCGCACCGCTTCCGCGGCAAGGACGCGATCCTGTCGGGGCCGGCCGGCGGCATCGTGGGCATGGTGCGCACCAGCGAGGCCGCGGGTTTTCCCAAGGTCATCGGCTTTGACATGGGCGGCACCTCCACCGACGTGTCGCACTATGCGGGCGAATTCGAGCGCGAATTCGAGACGTTGGTGGCCGGCGTGCGCATGCGCGCGCCCATGATGAGCATCCACACCGTGGCGGCCGGCGGCGGCTCCATCCTGCATTTCGACGGCGCGCGCCTGCGCGTGGGCCCGGATTCCGCGGGCGCCAATCCGGGGCCGGCCTGCTACCGGCGCGGCGGGCCGCTGGCCGTGACCGACTGCAACGTGCTGCTGGGCAAGATCCAGCCCGACTTCTTTCCCCGGGTGTTCGGCCCGAACGCCGACGAGCCGCTGGACCGCGACGTGGTGCAGCGGCGCTTTGCCGACATGGCGCGCGAGGTGCGCGAAGCCACCGGGCGAGAGATGACGCCCGAACAACTGGCCGAAGGCTTTCTCGAGATCGCCGTGGGCAACATGGCCGAGGCGATCAAGCGCATTTCGGTGCAGCGCGGCCACGACGTGACAGAGTATGCGCTCACGGTGTTCGGCGGGGCGGGCGGCCAGCACGCCTGCCTGGTGGCCGACGCGCTGGGCATGACCACCGTCTTCGCGCATCCGCTGGGCGGCGTGCTGTCGGCCTACGGCATGGGCCTGGCCGACCAGACCGACATCCGCCAGAAGACGGTCGAGAAAGTGCTGGACGAAGCGCTCATGCAGGAACTGGAGGCGGAGCTGGATGCGCTGGCCGGACAGGCGGCGGGCGAGCTGCGCCGCCAGCATGTGGCCGAGAACGACATCCGCGTGCAGCGCCGCCTGCACCTGAAATACCGTGGCACCGACACCGCGCTGGAGGTGCCGTATTCCACGCTGGCGCAGGTGCGCCGGGATTTCGAGGCGGGCTACCGGCAGCGCTATTCCTTCCTCATGCCCGACCGCGAGCTGGTGGTGGAGACGATTTCGGTCGAAGCCACCGGCGGCGGCGAGCCGGTGCGCGAGGCGCCGCCCGCGCGCCGCCGCGAAGGCCCGCTGGCGCGCGCCGGCACGGTCCGCATGTACAGCGCGGGCGCGTGGCGCGACACGCCGCTCTACGTGCGCGAAGACATGACGGGCGGCGACGCGGTGGCGGGCCCGGCCATCATCTCGGAGCCCAACCAGACCACCGTGGTCGAGCCGGGCTGGCGCGCCGAGCTGACGGCGCAGGACCACTTCGTGATCCGCCGCGTCCAGGCGCGTCCCGAGCGCCGGGCCGTGGGCACGCAGGCCGACCCGGTCATGCTGGAAGTCTTCAACAACCTGTTCATGTCCATCGCCGAGCAGATGGGCTACCGGCTGCAGAACACGGCGTATTCGGTCAACATCAAGGAGCGCCTGGACTTCTCGTGCGCGATCTTCGATGCGCAGGGACGCCTGATCGCCAACGCCCCGCATATGCCGGTGCACCTGGGTTCCATGGGCGAATCGGTGCGCACCGTCATGAACGCCAACCGCGGCCGCATGATGCCGGGCGACGCCTATGTGGTGAACGACCCGTACCACGGCGGCACGCACCTGCCGGACGTCACGGTGATTACCCCGGTGTTCGACCGCGCGGGCAGGGACATCCTCTTTTACGTGGGGTCGCGCGGGCACCATGCCGACATCGGCGGCACCACGCCGGGCTCCATGCCGCCCGATTCGCGCACGGTGGAAGACGAAGGCGTGCTCTTCACCAATTTCCAGCTCGTGAAGAACGGCGAGTTCCGCGAGCAGGCCGCGCGCGAGATCCTGGGCTCGGGCCGCTGGCCGGCGCGCAATCCGGACCAGAACATCGCCGACCTGCATGCCCAGATCGCCGCCAACGAGAAGGGCGTGCAGGAGCTGCTGCGCATGTGCGACCACTTCGGCCTGGAGGTGGTGCGGGCTTATATGGGGCATGTGCAGGACAACGCCGAGGAGGCCGTGCGGCGCGTGATTTCCGTGCTGCGCGACGGCAGCTACGAATACCCGCTGGACAACGGCGCGGTGATCCGCGTGGCCGTGCGCGTGGACCGCGAGGCGCGCAGCGCCGTGGTGGATTTCACCGGCACGTCCCCGCAGTTGGAGAACAATTTCAACGCGCCCGGCGCCATCGCGGTGGCCGCCGTGCTGTACGTGTTTCGCACGCTGGTCAACGACGACATTCCACTCAACGACGGATGCCTGGTGCCGCTGGAGATCATCCTGCCCGAAGGGTCCATGCTGCGCCCGAACCCGCCGGCCTCGGTGGTGGCGGGCAACGTGGAAACGTCCATGTGCATCGTCAATGCGCTGTACGGCGCGCTGGGCGTGCTGGCGGCCAGCCAGGGCACCATGAACAACTTCACCTTCGGCAACGCGCGCTACCAGTACTACGAAACCATCTCGGGCGGCACCGGCGCCGGGCCGGTGCGCATCGATGCGTGCGGGCCGCGCGACGAGGGCTTCGCGGGCACGTCGGTGGTGCAGGCGCACATGACGAACTCGCGCCTGACCGATCCGGAAGTGCTGGAGTTCCGCTTCCCGGTGCGGCTGGAGTCATACGAGATCCGCCATGGATCCGGCGGCGCGGGCCGCTATCGCGGCGGCGACGGCGGAGTGCGCCGCGTCCGTTTCCTGGAAGACATGACGGCGGCCATCCTGTCGAACAACCGGCGCTACGCCCCGTTCGGCCTGGCGGGCGGAGGGCCCGGCGCACTGGGGCGCAACTATGTGGAGCGCGCCGACGGCACGGTGACCTCGCTGGGGCCGCAGGACAGCGCCCAGCTGCGCGCGGGCGACGTGTTCGTGGTGGAGACGCCCGGAGGCGGAGGCTACGGCGAGGCGTAGGCGGCGAATGCGTTGCGCGGCGGCTCCCCGGGCCGCCGCGGCGCACGGGCCTTATTGAGGGTCGGACATGACGTCCAGCGCGATGTCCGCCCGCGTCTTGCGGTCGTACACGCGCAGCGTGACCTCGGCTTCGCGGATTTCGAACACCGCCGTGGCCAGGGTGTTTTCCTCGTCCGGGTCGTCGGCGCCGGTGCGCAGGATGGGCAGCTCGCCCTCGGTGTCGAACAGGGCCGCCAGCAGATCGTCGCTGCCCGCGCCGGGAGACCAGCCGTCCACGATGCGCTCGATGCGGTGCTGGCGCGCGCGGGACGAGTCGGTCACGACCTGCAGCTGGCCGGTGGTGTCGGCGTGCACCATGTGGTTGGCATGGCCGTAGCGGGCGCCGGTTTCCAGCACGGAGGTCAGGCCCGGCATGGCCTCCACGCTGAGCAGCCGTTCGTCGTGGGCGCTGCCCAGCAGGTGGTGAAAGCCCCCGGCGTGCGGCAGGCTGTCGAGCAGCGCCAGCGCGTCGTCGAGCGTGGCGCAGTCCAGCACCGCGCGCGCCACCAGCATGCGGGGCACGCCGGGCTGGCGCTGGCGCGTGCGCAGGTTGTTGATGGTCTGCACCAGGCCGGCGCGGTTGGCGCCGAATGTATGGCCGGGCAGGGAGCCCGGGTAGTAGAAGCTGACATAGCCCGGCGCGTCGTCGAGCGCCACGTCCACCAGGTGGCAGCGGCCATACAGGAAGGGGTCGCCGTCTTCGTTGTGCGCGATCCAGCGCGAGCCGTCGGCCGCCTTGAGCGCAACCGAGGTGCAGCCGTCGGTGGTCTTGTGCAGCAGGTCGCCCCGGCAGTTCCAGAGCAGCACGTCTTCGAGCGGCAGGCGCATCCCCTCGGCCAGCCCTTCGAGCTCTTCCCAGACGGCCGGCAGCGACTGCCGCGCCTGGTCGCCCAGCGTCTGCAGGAACGGATGGCCGCGCCACGGGCGCAGCGCCTCCCAGGTGGGGCTTTGGTCGAGATAGGCGTCCATGAGAGGGCGGGCGAGCTTGCCCAGGGCGATGCCGGTTTCGCGCCGGCTTCCGGCGATGCGCACGTACTTGTAGGCCATGGGGATTCTCCGGAGGTCATCTGGATTGTAATTTCAACGCGCCGCTGCCGCGCGGGGACGGATGCGTTAAGATCGCCGGTAAGTCGCTGCGCGCGTTGCCGTGCGCGATGCGGCCCAGGAATCATGCCCCACCATCACCGCGGGGTTCCGCATGGACGGTCCCCGCAGAGGAGAGTTTCATGATCAAACGCAACATCGCCGTGGCGCTGCTCGGCATGTCGGCCTTCCTGTTCGGCGCTCCCGGCGCGCAGGCGCAGGGCAAGGAACTGGTCGTCGCCACCGACACCGCGTTCGTGCCCTTCGAGTTCAAGAAAGGCAATACCTACACGGGCTTCGACATCGACCTGTGGGAGGCCATCGCCAAGGAGCTCAAGCTCAAGTACAAGCTGCAGCCCATGGACTTCAACGGCATCATTCCGGGCCTGCAGACCAAGAACATCGATGTGGCGCTGGCCGGCATCACCATCCGCGACGACCGCAAGAAGGTCATCGACTTCTCCGACCCCTACTACGAAAGCGGGCTGGCCATCCTGGTGAGCGACAAGAACACCGACATCAAGGACGCCCAGTCGCTCTCGGGCAAGACCGTCGCGGTCAAGACCGGCACGGCCACCGTGGACTTCATGAAGTCGCAGGTGCCCGACGCCAAGCTGAAGCTCTTTCCCAACATCGACAACGCCTACCTGGAGCTGGCCACGGGCCGCGTGGACGCCGCCGTGCACGACACCCCCAACGTCCAGTACTACGCCAACACGGCGGGCAAGGGCCGGGTGAAAGTGGTGGGCACGGTCAAGAGCGGCGACTTCTACGGCATCGCCTTCCCCAAGGGCAGCGACCTGGTGCCCAAGGTGAACCAGGCGCTGGCCACGCTCAAGTCCAACGGCCAGTACGACGCCATCTACGAGAAGTGGTTCGGCAAGAAGCCCTGAGCGCGTCCTGAACCGAGCCGCCGGCCCATGCGGGGCCGGCGCCCCGGCCCGGCAGG